>NZ_BAAIHN010000015.1:0-65195 GCF_054784775.1 Lacticaseibacillus boliensis | reverse complement strand
GTGATGGTTTTCGTCGACTCAACCTTAGCATATAGGCGCACCCAATGGGTGAAACACCAAAGCAGCGCAGTCCCGTGTGAATCATGGGATTGCGCTGCTTTTTTGAAATTCTATGAATAATCCAGGTTGTATTTACCGTACAGAGATACAATGTGTAAATCATAATTGGTATAGCCGACTTTACTGAATTGATATAGCTTACGACGCTCCGCATTGGATTCCAGCTGATTGGCAACCATATCGATACGACGGTTCTTCAGTGCTGGAAAAAGATTCGAGAAATCATAATGCGAGATCTTAAATTTATACTGTGGTAACTTCTTATCGATTGCTTTGATTAAAGCAATTTCATATCCGGTATCATTACCATGCTTATCTTGGTAAACAAACGGGCGAAAGTTTGTTCCAGTTCCGACAGTAACAGTTTTAACTGCTGCCTTTTTGCTACCGCAACCGGTAGCAATCAAACCGATGGCGACTACCGCCGCTAATGCTACAATACGTTTAAATTTCATTTATTTTCCCCTATAACATTTTTCTTTGTAACCTGAAGTGGTTGGGTAATAGGCGTGACAGAAAATAATCTGAACGTTATCCGCCTCTTTACACCAGTGAAATGTGCAAATAGATAATGGATGAGCAGACTCAGTGCCATAAAGATCAACATTGCGTCAATAAAAGCTTCCATTTGGTGCCCTGTATTAGTACCAACCAATTGTGCTTTACCCATCACGTCCATGATGCCAAGATATGTGGCCAACGAAGAATTTTGTAACAGTGATACAATCGAAACTTCAATGTTGGGTATCATCTCTTTAATGGCTTGGGGAATGATAAATGCGCGATAGGTTTGTAGCTTGGTCATCCCCACCGCATAGGCAGCATCAAACTGTGTACGTGGAATATCGTTAATTGCACCACGAATAATTTCTCCAAAATACGCAGCTGAATTTAACCCGTAAGCAATGAACATGAACGAGATTTTGCTCATACTAGAAACATCGATTCCTATCATGGCAAGTACGTTGGGTGCCCCGTAATAAACGACAAATAGTTGCACGATGATTGGCGTCCCTTGAATGAACGAGACGTACAGTGAACTGATCCAGTTCAACAGCGGCACCCGTTCTAAACGAAAGTATGCCAAGAGTAATCCGAGCAACAAGCCCCCAAGAGTCGCCACAATCACAATTGCAAAAGTCACCGGCAACGCCTTGATAATCTGCGGAAATAACGTATACAGATAACGACTGTCAAAAAACATAGCTGGTTCCCCCTTCTTGGGCTGATCAAAACACCACTATCTCACCATCACATCTTCGAATTCCTCAACCCACTACCACGCCATATCAGCAGCCATGAGTTGACTTTGTGCGGACGTAGTCGACACATCATCATCACTCCTTATTTCTCATTGGAACAAAAAAACGCCTCGCAGCATTATATTTGCTACGAGGCGTTTGCACGCGGTACCACTCGTTTTCGATGGCAAAAAAATTCCACCATCCTCATAGGATCAGCTCAACATTGAGCGAATCCGGACGCGATATCGGGCGTATCCGAATGACACTTGGTTTCCCTCGTATCATTAGCAATCATGCGAACCATCTTCGTTCAGGCATCTCTAGCCGGTTTCACCAACCCCGGCCTCTCTGCAAGACATCCCTTGAACTACTCATTCGCTTGCCATCAATTAATTATTGTGATCACAATATCATCGAAATATCATCATGTCAACTTTAAATTAACACTTTATTTTACTAAATAATCGTAAAGAGCATACTAAATGAATTAACATACTCCTAATGGTCAGCGCTTCTCTGGTAAAAATAGACAAAAAAAGCGCCTCGGTATTATCCCCGAGGCGCTTTCGCGCGGTACCACTCGTCATTAATAGCGCAGTCCACTACACTATCCTTGCGTCTCCTCGTCACAAGAAGACGCGCGTATATCGGACGCACCGGACCGAGTTCACATAAGCTCACCCTGTCTGACATTTCGCTAGACCATCTTCGTCATATCATAGCTGACCGGTTCCACCACCCCCGGTCTCTCTGTAAGCATGATTGTGACTACTCATCTCGCTGTCGTTATTGATTAGTCCAGATATTAAGCGCGTCCACCGACTGTGTCAAGACTTTTTTTCGAAAAAATAACACACTTTAGCTTTTAACCCGCGCCCTGCCTGGCCCCTTAGCGTCCAATACTTTTTTCGTCTCAGTCGCACACGTCTATCTTCTGAACCACCCAGATGCTTTTCTCCGGTTAATCTGCCCGCATTGTGCTAAAATCAAGATAGTTTATTCGGTAGTGCAAACGAGGAGAGTCTTCTATGAATGTTTTCAACGCCTTAAAACTGATCAAGTTCGATCATCAGCCCTTGAATCACCAGCAAGTGGTGATCACCGATGACAGCGGCAAGCCGGATGCCCAGCTCTCTGCGCTTTTGTCCGATTGCCTAAGTAAAATCGATATCTTCATCGATTTTGATACCACGGAAAGTGTCGCCGATGTCATCGACGACCTGCACCTGTTGACACCATTGCCATACGATGTACTTGAAGAGTACCAAAAAATCTTGGAGCAGCGGATCATCACCATCAACTTCGCCACGCACAAAGACCTCGTCGAACTAGTATACGCACCACTCGTTTAGTAATAGATCATGACCTATTCATGCAAAGCGCCGCCGCCATGGTTGCGCTTTTTTGTCGTCTCCAAGTGAATCTCGCACCGCTTGTTAAGCCCATCACTAATTGATACACTTAGGGCAAATTGGGCATACTTGGAGGAGGGATTTCCATGCAAAAGCAACTACCACCGCAGATCAAACGGGTATGGCGGATGCGAGCTGTGATCGACGGGGCGATCTGGCTGGTCATCGCAATCGGGTTAGCGGTCGCCAACCACTTCTGGCACTGGCCGCTGTGGCTGGCAGGCATCGCCGTGGGGGCGGCGGTCGTACATGCCGGCTGCCACTTCGTCTTGATCCCGTATCGTTACAACTTCTGGCGTTATCAGATCACCGCCACCGCTGTTTACCTGCGCAGTGGCTTCATCTTTCGCAAATCAACGGCGATCCCGATCACGAGGATCCAAAATGTCACGCTGGAAGCCGGGCCGTTGCTACAGTGGCAACATCTGCAAGCCGTCCAGGTGCAGACCGCTTCAGATAAGCACGAAATCGCCGGCGTCACCTTAGATGTGGCCGCAGAGTTGCGTGATAAGATCATGCAACTGGCCAAGGAGGCCCGCGATGACGCCTAAGCGGATGCCGATTTTGGCCTTACCACTGTTGATTTTCGATGAACTCAAGACTTGGTATTTCCTGGTTATTCTGGTCGCCGCCAACGGGTTTCGCGGCACGTTTGGCCTGATCGACATCCTGACGATCGTCGGGATGGTCGTTGTGATCGTCGGCTTCGCGGTGATCCGCTACTGGCGTTTCACCTACGCCTTAGAAGCGCAAGACGTCACGATCAACTCCGGCCTGTTCGTCAAAAAAATTCGCCACATCCCCTACGCCAACATTCAGACCCTACGCCGCCAGCAGTGGTTTTTCCTGCAACCGTTCGGGCTGGAAAGTCTGAGCATCGAGACCTCTGGCCAAGACAGTAAAAAAGGCGAAGGGACGCTGTTTGCCGTGCCGCTCAGCGTCGCTGTTGATATCGAAGCCCGCCGCCACCACCAACCAGTGCCACCGGTCAGCGACACCCCAGTGGCGACGCCTGCAGGCGAACCGCAAGCGACCTATCACATCAACAGCCGCGACCTGAACATCTACGCCCTGACCAGCCTCGGCTTCCTGCCGATCCTGGCAGTGGTCGGTGGTGCCTGGAACAAGCTGGACGACTTGATCCCCGACGCCTGGCAGCACCGAGCCGTCGACAGCCTCGCCCACCTGGCCGTGCTGGTGATCGTTGGGCTGGTGGTGTTCGCCTTGGTCATTGCCATCGTGATCTCGTATCTCAACTTGTTGCAGCGCTACTACCACTTCACCCTCACCCGCGACGCCAATACGTTGACGGCGACGCGCGGCTTTTTCAAGCGCAACACCGTCAGTGTTCGCTTGGCGCGCATCCAGGCCGCCCAGCTACAGCAAAGCATCCTCAGACAGCTGTTCGGTCTAACGACGGTGCAGGCACTCACCGCCAGCAACGCCGCAGATGACGAAAACAACAACGATCTGGTGTTGATGCCGGTAGTCAAAAGCACGCAAGTCTATCCGACCATGCAACCGTTCGTTGGCTGGTTGCCATCTACCGCACCGACGCTGACCAAGGTCCCGCAAACCAGTTATTACTATTATATGCGCAACCTCTTGTTGCCTAATTTGCTGATCGTCGCCGCGGTGGTCGGGATCACCGCCGCTTTCGCTCACCACTGGCTGTGGCTAGTTAGCCTGTTGAGTATCGGCTGGTTGGTCGTTGCTGGCTTCCAGGCTCGCTATGCCGCGCGCAACGCCGGCGTCGCCATCATCGACGCCCATCGCCTCGCGGTACAAACCGGCAACCTCTGGACGCGCACCCAGTACATCGTCCGCCGCGAAAACATCCAGTCGCTGACGACGGCTTCCAGCTTCTGGCTCGACAAGCGGGCCAAAGCCCACCTGCGCGTGAACGTCCGCCGCGGCGATGGCAACAAACAGCTCGAAGTCCGCTACTTGGATACGGCTACCATCGCCGCCGTATCGGCGTGGTATCAGCCTCAAGACGCCAATCATAAAATTTTCTGAAAATAATGCTTACGCATATTGAAATTTTCTGGTAGTGTTAATAACTGCTGTGGACGACAACTTTTGTCGATTGGTTCCGTATAGGCCTGAGGGCTGACTCTACCTACCAAAATTCCGAGTCCACACAGGAGTATACATGCCTAAAAATTTCAAAGAAGAATTATTCTTCAGTCTCATCATGGCCGGCTTAATGGTGTTCGTCATGGCGGGTTACAACGTCGCTTTATCTGACGGCTTCTCCGCCGAGTACATCTTAGAAGTCTTGCGCGGCTATCCGCTGGCGCTGGTGATCGCGTTGATCCTCGACCTCGGTGTCGTCGGTCCCAACGCCAAGAAGTTGTTCTTCAATCATATCTTCAAGCCTGAAATGGAAAAAAAGCCGATCATCATCGGCATCTGGATTTCGATCCTGATGGTTGCCGGAATGGTGACCTTGATGTCAGCGTTTGGGATCATCGTGACCCACAACTTCGCCGGCAACATCGTCTTGACCTACCTGCACACCTGGATCTTCAACTTGTTCATGGCACTGCCACTGCAGCTGATCATCGTCGGCCCGATCGCTCGCGCCGCCTTGGCCGCTTTCCAAAATCGCGGTACCGCAGTTGAACCCGACTAAAATCCACAAATGAAAATGCCCCCCTGATCCTGTGCAAGTGACGCGGATCAGGGGGCATTTTTTGATTTTGACCGTTATCGACCTCGTCGTCACCATCGTTTTAGCGATCACAGGCAATCAAAAAGACCGTAAGTAAACTTCTCGGCAGGAGTTTCACGGTCTTTTGATTGTTGTATTCTCTTGCCACGCTTTTAACGGCCTGCAAGGACGCTGCGTTGGCGCACGGCGTCTTTTTTGATACCCAAATTATAGCATGGCAGTTCATTGAAGGAAACCCACCAGCTGTGCAAGCAATTTCGGATTTTTCTGAAACTGGGGGTTACACCGACGCCGGTTATCTGGTATGATAACCAACCGTAAACTGCAATGATGATTATTATCACCCCCAGACTCCGCCTATCTGTCTTGGGGTATCACGCCATGGCCTCGTGCTGTGGCGTTTTTTTGCGGGGAAAATTCACTTAATGAGTAAAGGAGTTTGCTTCAATTATGGAATTATCACAATCAATGCCGAAAGCGCGCGTTCAGATCGCGCATCCGGCGCTGGCAATGGTCGGCTTGATGATCGGCTCGTTTGTCGGCATGTTCTCTGAAACTGCACTGAACATCGCGCTGCCATCTTTGATGACCGCCCTCAGCGTCAGCCAAGGCACCGTGCAGTGGCTGGTTACCGGCTACATGCTTGTTATCGGGATCTGCATGCCGCTATCAAGCCTGCTGACCAAGCGCTTCACGACAAAAAAAATCGTCTTGTTCGCCCTCGGCGCCTTCATCGTTGGCGCGGTGATCTCCGCCCTCGGTTCTGCCTTCCCTGTCGTCTTGTTCGGCCGGATGATTCAGGGTATCGGGACTGGCCTTGTTTTACCGCTGATGTTTTCTGTCGCGATGTTGATCTTCCCGCCGCATAAACTTGGCGCCGTCATGGGGATGGCCGCTTTGGTCATCATGTTCGCCCCTGCCATCGGCCCGACCATCACTGGCTTGTTGCTGGCTAAATTGTCCTGGCGCTTCATCTTCTGGTTGTTCGTGCCGTTTTTAGTCGTCGCCTTCGTTTTTGCCGCCATCAACCTTGACAATGTCTATGAACAAACCAAGACGCCTGTCGATTGGTTGTCGATCATTGAATCAACCATCGGTTTTGCCGGCATCGTCATCGGGGCTTCTTCCGCCGCTTCTGCCGGCTGGTTGTCTGCACGGGTGCTGATTGCCTTGATCGTCGGGATTGTTTTCTTGGCATTATATGCCCGCCGTCAGCTCAACTTAGATAAGCCCATGCTCAACTTGCATGTCTTCAACACCCGCCGCTTTACTGTCGGCACGCTGTTGGTCATGCTCGACTTTGGGGTCATCTTGGCTTCGATGTACCTGTTGCCAATGTTCCTGCAACGCGTCATGCACCTGCCTGTTGCCTTGACTGGGATCGTGATGTTACCAGGCGGGATCGTTAACGCCTTGGTATCTGCGATTGCCGGCCGTATGTACGACACGCATGGTGCCAAAACGCTTAGCCGTGTCGGTTTTGTGGTCGCGATCCTCGGGGTCTTGATCCTTTTGTCGGCCAACGCCCACAGCTCCTTGGCATGGGTGATCTTCGGGCACGTCGTCTTGATGATCGGTGCGCCGCTGGCAATGTCGCCATCACAAACTTACGGGTTGAACAGCCTTGAAGGCGCCCAAAGCGCCGACGGGTCTGCGATCTTGAACACGTTACAGCAGATTATCGGGGCGGTTTCCACCGCCATTGCGACCTCAATGATCGCCTTGGGTAGCGCTCAGCAAGCCGGCGTCGCTGGCTTGACCAGTGGCAGCCACTACGGTTTCATTTTCGTCTTGATCCTCGCGGTCGTGGCGCTGATCGTTTCCTTCCAGGTCCAAGCACCTGCCGCAAGTCGCGACGTCAAATAACTGGATTCGATGAGATTTTATTGACATCTTGATTAAATCAAGATAGCATTATAACCAATATTTGACGTGCTAAAGATGAGTAGACCGTGGTCTCTTGCAAGAGAGACTCTGGATGGTGTGAAGAGTCAGAAACTACGGATGAAGATGGTCTTCAATTGTCTTTGCCGACGAGCAATGGTTAGTCGGCGACGGTCACTCCCGTTATTGAGCTTGGGTATTCCGCCGAGTACCTGCGAAGGAAACCATCGTGAGGTGGCTTCAAACCCAAGGTGGTAACGCGGAGATTACGCCGTCCTTGGCTAGTGATGTCACTAGTCGAGGGCGGCGTTTTCTTTGTCTCTCATAACGGGTACAATTAACCATTGTAAGCCTCAAACCTATTTCAACGAGGACAAACATTGATGGAGGAACCTAATTACCATGTGGAAAATCATCACCCAATCGACCCCGCAGCTGCTCGTTGCCGGGCTTAAATATACGATCCCGATCGCGATCATCTCATTCGTCATCGGTCTGATCATCGCTTTGCTGGTCGCATTGACGCGCATCAGCGCCAAGCGCGGCGCCTTCAGCATCTTGCGCGGGATCGCCAGCTTTTACGTCTGGCTGTTCCGGAGCACACCGCTGTTAGTCCAACTGTTTATCGTCTACTTCGGCCTGCCGTATCTGATCATCCCCGGTCTTTTTCCAAACGGTATCAAGCTTGATCCATACACCGCCGGCATCATCACCTTCTCTTTGAACACTGGGGCCTACTGTGCGGAAACCGTGCGGGCGGCGCTGTTGTCCGTGCCGGAAGGCCAATGGGAAGCGGCGTATGCGATCGGGATGCCGCGGACGATGGTGCTTCGTCGGATCATCATTCCGCAGGCCTTGCGGATCGCACTGCCGCCGTTATCCAACTCCTTTATCGGATTGGTCAAAGACACCAGTCTGGCGGCATCGATCACCATCGTCGAAATGTTCGAAGTCAGCCAGCAGATCGCCGCGGCGAACTACCAGCCGCTCTTGATGTACACGCTGGTCGCCTTGATCTACGCCGTGTTCTGCACCGTGCTATCCTGGCTACAAAAATGGCTGGAGAAGAAGTCTTCCGCATATCTGTTGCCAACCCAAGGAGGTGCTAACGCATGATCTCTGTTGAAAATCTATCCAAAAGCTTCGGCGACAACGTCGTGTTGAACAACATCTCGACCAGCTTCCCCGAACGCGAAACATCCGTCATCTTGGGGCCTTCTGGTTCTGGGAAATCGACCTTCCTTCGCAGCCTTAACTTACTCGAACATCCCGAAAGTGGGCTCTTGCATCTCGACGACTTAACGATCGATTACGCCGAGCAGATTTCTAGCAAAACAACGCTTGCTGCGAGACAATATACAGAGATGGTATTTCAAAGCTTCAACCTTTTCCCACATTTGACGGTGCTCAAAAACATCATCGAAGGTCCCGTCCACGTGCTTAAGACGCCTAAAGATAAGGCTACCAAAGAAGCTCACGAATTGCTCGAAAGCGTCGGGCTGGCAGACAAGGCCGACGCCTTCCCATCTCAACTCTCCGGCGGCCAAGCCCAGCGTGTCGCGATCGCCCGCTCCTTGGCCATGCATCCCCGTTACATTCTGTTGGATGAACCGACCAGCGCCTTGGATCCAGAACTCGAACTTGATGTTTTGAAAGTGCTCTTGAAAATCCACAACGAAGAACAATCGATGATCATCGTCACCCACAACATGGCCTTCGCCAAGCAAGTCGCCAACAAAATCCTCTTCCTGGAGCACGGCGTCATGCGCTACGACGGCCCCACTGAAGGCTTCTTCAAATCCGACGACGAACGCATCAAGAACTTCATCGCATCAATGACCTTTACACTCTAACCAGAGCGGAACAGGACGGTCTTAGGCATGTGTATAAGACAGCTTGGGTGCGTGCTGGCAACGCCAGTGCGTGACCAAGATGACTTATACGCAATGCCGTTGTCCTGTGGAGCTCGAGGATACGAGACCAGAGCGTAGCAAAGCGGACTTAGCGATGTATAGAAGGCGGTCTGGGTGCGTACGGCAAAGCCGTGCGTGACCGGAACGACTTATATGCAATCGCATTGCTTTGCGGAGCTCGACGATAACCAGAGCGCAGCAGGACGGGTTTAGGCATGTGCATAAGGCAGCTTGGGTGCGTGCCGGCTTTGCCGGTGCGTGACCGAGATGACTTATGCGCAATGCCGTTGTCCTGCGGAGCTCGACGATACCAGAACGCAGTGACGCGCACTTAGCGGATCAGGTAGCCTAGTCATCGTGCTCGTGGTGGTACGCTGATGAGCACTCGAAAACAACTGGTTTAAAGCCATATAACTCAGTCACTTAAGTCTAATCATCGACTTTAAAAAAGGGGTAATCATGATGTCAAAGAAAACCATTTTTCGTAGCATTGTTGCCGCCACAGCTCTGATTGCGACAACGGTCGTCCTCGCCGCTTGCTCCAGTTCCAACTCTAGCAAATCCAGTAGCAACACCAAGACCACTTATAAATCAGAGCTGGTGAAAAAAGATACGCTCACCGTCGGGACCGAAGGCGAATACAAGCCTTATGCTTACCGAGACAACGGCAAGATGACCGGTTTTGAAGTCGAACTGGCGAAGGCCATCGGCAAGAAGATGGGTATCAAGGTCACCATCGTGCCAACTAAGTGGGATTCGTTAATTGCCGGGGTCGGCTCTGGTCGCTTCGATCTGGCGATGGACAACATCACTGCCACCGCAGCGCGCAAGAAGCAATACAACTTCTCTTCCACTTATGTTTATTCACACTATATTCTGATCACCAAGGCCGGATCTCCCATCAAATCTGTTGCTGATCTAAAGGGTAAAAAACTGGCTGAAGGCACCGGGACCGACAACGAAGCCGTCGCCAAAAAGCTTGGCGCCACCACGGTACCCAACTCCAACTTTACGGCTGTTATTGGCACGATCAAAGACGGTCGTGTCGACGGCGCCATCAACTCCGTCTCAGCCTGGAACGACTACAAAAAGTCTAATTCGACTGCCGGTTTAAAAGCCACCGTCCTTGACGCCAAAGATGCTGCCCCTGCAGAATCTGCCGCCGTGCTCAACAAAAAGAGTCCAAAACTGCGTACAGCCGTCAATAAAGCTATCACGCAGCTCCGCGCTGACGGCACGCTGAAGAAGCTTTCCGTGAAGTATCTTGGTTCTGACGTCACGGAAAAATAGTCTTCTCGCTCAGTCTAACTAAACGATAATCATCACTATCAACGACGTGAGGGAACCTACTTCACGCCGTTTTTGATTGCAATCGATCGCGGATAATCGCACAGTGCTGAGCACCCCTTAATCGCGATTGGCAACATGCTATAATATAGGCATCTAAATTCAAGTCAAAAGGAAGCCAATCATGCGTATCGAACCCATTACTGACCAATATCTTGATGCCAGCCTGACCGTAATCACCACCGCCTTCGCTAAAGCCGAATACACCGACGGCCACGAGGCCCAACTCGTGCAACGCCTGCGTGCCAGCGACGCCTACCATCCGGAATACGACGCCGTCGCGCTGAACGATGACGGCATCGTCATCGGCCACGCCATGCTCAGCCAAGCCACTATCGCCAGCAAATGGCCGGTATTCGTGCTGGCGCCGCTGGCCGTGCATCCCGACTGGCAGAATCAAGGCGTCGGTGGCGCCCTCATTACCTATCTGGAAGTCCAGGCCGGCGAAGACGCCCGCCGCGGCATCTCGATCCTCGGTGATCCCGCCTACTACGGCCGCTTCGGTTACCGGCCCGCTTCAGACTGGCAGATCACTCCGCCGGACGGCATTCCCGCACAATTTTTCTTGTTCAAGGAGTTGCTCCCTGGCAGCATGAAAAATATCTCCGGTCCGCTCGCTTACGACCCGGCATTTGCCATCTAGGAGGAAACCCCATGTCCGAGCGCCTATTCAACATGCCTTTTGCGAAGCTGTAGCCGCTTTATTTGCAAAAGGTTACCCGCAAGCAACGTACCCAAGCTGAGCTCGACGCTGTTTTGAGCTGGTTGACGGGCTATGACGAGCAGACACTACACATGTCTACGGCGCCTTTGCGCGATTTTTTCACGACGGCAACACTGCCGGCAGGCGCCGATAAAATTACCGGTGTCGTCTGCGGCGTGCGGGTAGAAACCATCGCCGATCCCTTGATGGCCAAGATCCGCCAGATGGATAAGGTCGTCGACGAGCTCGCCAAAGGCAAAGCCGTTGACAAGATTATCCGTGGCTGAGGAGGCGTGCCAACATGATCTACCAGACTGCCCGCTTGTACACGCGACCGCTGACGCCCGCCGATATCCCGTCGCTGCGCCTCACGCTTCAAGACGAACAAGCCATGTACGCTTACGCCCACGCCTTCAGTGCCGCGGAAGTTCAAGCGTGGCTTGATAACAATCTGCGCCGCTATCAGGAGGACGGCTTCGGGCTGTGGGGCTTGATTCGACGCGAAGATGAGCAATTCATCGGCCAGTGCGGCCTCACCTGGCAAAATTTTGGTGAGCGTGCCGTGCTCGAGATCGGGTACCTTTTGCAACGCCGGTTCTGGCATCAAGGCTATGCCACTGAAGCCGCAATCGGGGCCAAGCGATACGCTTTTGATCATTTAAACCAGCCAGAAGTCTGGTCGATCATTCGCGACACCAACTTCGCCTCAATGAACGTCGCGATCCGCAACGGCATGCTGGTTCGCGGCAGGATCGTTAAGCACTACTATGGCATCGACATACCCCACCTGGGTTTTGCTGTACGGGTTGAAGCTGAGAGAAAATAAGTCTGCCATCCAAAAAGAAGATCGGCCGTGTAGGTCAATCTTCTTTTTGGATTTTCGTCGAGTTACCTAGATTTCTACCGTTTCAATGTCGAGCATATAGCCCACTTTCTTGAAAGCACTGACGTTGTTGCCAACCGACATGGCACAGTGGTGAGTCGGGGCTTCAGCAAACCACCGCTCAAAATAAGTGTCTGGATCGGTGTCAAAACGCACAGGGGTCTGCGTGTTGCCAATCTTCATGATCGGGCCGTTGGTCGAATCGCCGTGGCTGATCACAAACTTCAACTTGCCATCAGCGGTTTGCGACAGCCCCAACGTAGTGATCGGGCCGGTTTTGACCTTGGCTTCCACCGACACGCCGCTACCTTTTTTACCGTGATATAAGCCTAAGCCCCGCAGGATTGGTTTTCCATCAGCGATTGCCAGATGGAACGGGCCGTCGTGGCCGAGCAAGATCGTGCCGTCTTTGTAATCAGTCACCACGATTTCACAGAAGCTGCCGCCAACACCGAGGATATCGCAGACTTTCATCGCAATGTCAGTCTTGAGATCGCCTTCCCCAGAACACGGCACATGCTTAGCCGTCAGCAGTGAGTTGCCAACGATGAAGCCGCTTTGGACCTGTTCAAAATGACTGTTGTTATTCCCATGATAGTAGTACGTCAACCCATTCAGCTTATGGCTTTGCACCAAGCCGTCTTGGGCCGCCGCCACCTGGGCCGACCATTCCAACTGCTCTTCTGTTGGCTTGCGAGCCAGTTTCTCACTTGGCGAATCTTCACTGATTTCAAACATCGACAACATTTCATCAAGCGTCTGCTGCTTTTTCGCTTGGTCGACTTTTTGTAACTCGACTTCCAAGTCGTCCATCTCCAGCACATCAACGTGTACACCGGTTTGGGCTTGGACCATCGTGAAGTCGCTATACAGGTCAAGCATACCGCCATAAGTGTTCCCCAAGAACCCGATCCGCGCTTCGGCAAGCGTTCGCTTAACTGCGGCAGCTTGAACCCACTCGTGGATTTCACGCCAAGCACGCTTGGCTTCCGGCCGGTCTGCTGTCACTTCGTTGCTGACGGACACTTCCGGCGTTTTACTCAAGCCTAGCAGACCGCTGATCACCTTGTAAGGGATGTGCGCCCGCATCAACGCGTTGCAGTATTCAGGGACCGGACAAGCGCCGCAATGTGCCAACCATTCCCCGATCGTCGCTTCGTCATAATTGACGTTCAATGCCGGTTGCAGGTTCAAAATAATCACCTTGGCATGGCAACGCTGGTGAATGGGCAAGATGGCAGAACTGGTGCAGTAAGTCGCCGCATGGCAGAAAATAATATCGACATGATGCTCCTCAAAGTACTCTCCTGCCGCCTTGCCGCTTTCTTCATCATCAACGATCCCGAAATTATAGACCTCACCCCAAGCACTCAGCTTGTCAGCGATAAACTTCCCATAGCCTGCCAAGCGGTCATGCATCGTCGGGAACTGTGCCCAATATGCCTTCAATCCGGTTGAATAGATCCCAACTCTTGGCTTTACTTGTTGTTCAAACATGTGCGTCTCCCTTTCATAAATTACTTTTATTTTCTTCGACCCGCTCTGGTTTATTCGTCGAGCTATGTAGGACAACGGCATTGCGTCTATGTCATCTCGGTCACGCACTGGCTTTGGCAGCACGCGCCCAAGCTGCCTTAGACACATGCCTAAACCCGGCCTGCTCCGCTCTGGTTTATTCGTCGAGCTATGCGGGACAACGGCATTGCGTCTATGTCATCTCGGTCACGCACTGCCTTTGCCAGCACGCGCCCAAGCTGTCTTAGGCACATGCCTAAACCCGGCCTGCTTCGCTCTGGTTTACTTGCCGTACCGTTCTTTTTCGATCTGTTCAATCGTCTTGCCACGCGTTTCTGGGGCGTAGACAAAGCCGATGACAAGTTGGATGACCAAGAACGCGATCAAGATCAACCCAGTAGACCGGAATCCCAGCGACGCCAGCATTGCTGGAAAAACGATGGAAATCAGGCCGACAGAACCACGAACTAAGAAATAGATGATTCCCTGAACGGCGCCACGATATTGTGTCTTGAATAATTCGACACTCCATAATGCGAAGAAACATTGGGCAGAAAAGCCGGCGGAAATGCCCCATAAGACGTCGAAACTCAACAGCGAAGCCCAGCCCATCGGTGCGTAGATCAGGATCAGCCAAGCGACGATTTCCATAATACAGCCGATGCTAAACACCAGCTTACGATTCCATTTGTCGCCTTTTCGGATCGAGACTAAGAAGGTGAACACAATCGTTAACAGCCAGATAAGTGCATTAAGTAAATTGGAACTCAGGTTGGACATGTGACCAATTTTTTCAAACAGGAATGGCAAGAAATACCCTTGCAACCCAGCCACCAGTGCCCAAGAAATATAGATACCAGCGTTTAAAATAAATGCTTGGCGATTAGCTTTGATCGTGAAGAGCTCACTCAGTGGTGCCTTCTTCACATTACCCTTGGTTTCTTCAGATTTTTGCTGCGTCCAGACTTCTGATTCTTCGATCTGTTGCTGCAAGATCCAGGTCACAAACGCCACCACGAACAGCAACCCGAACAAGATCCGACTACCTAATAATCCGAGTTGGTTCAGCCCAGCGCCCAAAACAAAGATCATCAGCGGTGCAAAGCCCCACGAGAACTGTCCCCAGCCGACGCTGGCAAACCGCTTACCTTCTGGTGCCTGCTCCCCAAGATAGCTCCATGACGCAGGAACAACTACGCCAACAGAGATCCCAGTCAACACGTAACCGACCAACAACATCGGAAAGTTGATCGAAAAGGCAACTAAGGCGACCCCTAACATATAGATGAGTAGATCGTATTTATAAATGAACTTCCGGCCATACTTATCTGCCAGTCGACCGCCGAACAGTGCCCCGATTGCAGCGCCAAACCCGTTGGCACTGACCGCGCCGAGCAACCCCAGCGCCGTATTATCCAAATGCAGATAAGTTTCCCACAACGTCAATCCGCTAGCCCCGGCGACGATCGCACCAGCATCCAAGAAATTGGACAAGGATACCGTCAGCGTCTCTCGGGCTTTGCTTACTTTTGCCATCTGAATTCCTCCTTTGCGCTATGTGATTTCAACAACAGCTAGATTGTAAGCGCATCCACCGTGCGACACATTAGAGGAAAACCGTTAAAAATTGGACAATCGTCTTCATTTCACGGAAGCGCTTTACCGATGCCGTCACAGCGCTTATGCTAAAGTTATAAGAATTGACCGCACTTTTTGTATAATCGTCCACGGAGGCTTAGTAATGGATTATTATCAGACTTACGAACTCAATATCGCCAAGAATTCGATCTGGTCATTCGAAACGCCGACTTACGACACGATTCAAAATCTCAACTATATTCAAGAATTTGGTTTCTTCGAAGCACACACCGGCTATTACACCAAACGCAACCACCTGCGCTCTTTTTTGCTTCTGATCACTACCGGTGGGCATGGCACGTTGTACTACGACAACCAACAGTATCCACTGGCCGCTGGCAGCATCTTTTTCATCGACTGCACGCATTTTCACCACTACTGGGCTGAAGGCAACTGGACGCTGTTTTTCCTGCATGCCAATGGCCACGCGCTTCCTTACTTCTTCCAGCGTTTCTATGAAGACCACAACGCCGTCGTTGACGACCAAGCCTTGAGCATGAAGTTACGTGATAGCATGAACACCCTGATTCGTGCCCATCACGACGGCAATACCAATGAATTCGTGATTTCAACCACAATTTCCGAGATGATGACAAACCTCTTGCTTACCAAAATGCGCGTCAAAAGCAAGAAGACACCAGACATCTTACTTCAGATCCGCGACTACCTCGACGAACACTACACGGAAAAGCTGACGCTGGCGATCATCACGCAACATTTCAACATCAGCAAATCCTATCTCTCCAAGTCCTTCAAGTATTACTTTGATACCACACCGATCGAATACGTCAACGATGTCCGTATCGCCCGCGCCAAATTTTTGTTGCGCAACACTGATCTTTCCAACGAAGAAATCGCCGCTCAAATTGGCCTGCATGACAGTGCCTACTTCGTCAACCTCTTCCGCAAACGCATTGGCACCACGCCTGGCCGCTTCCGTACGCAATGGTACGGGATGTCGCCAACGACATAAGGTTTCACGTGAAACCAAAAAAGCCGGCTACCTCCTCGCGAGATAACCGGCTTCTTAATGCTTATTTTGCCCTCGGTTCCAGCCGGCGCACGACTAGCCAATCACCAACCAACATGGCCCCATCGACGATCGCGAGCAATACCGGCCAGAGATACGGCGTTGCCGCCGCACCAGTGCGATGCACGGTAAAGCTCCCGTTGGCAATATTTTGGGTCAAATGGGCACTGCCGCTAGCAAAACTCGCCCACCACAACAGCCAAAACAACCCGATCCCCAGCAACGACAACCAAGCCGGGCTCAACGTGGCATTGGCAACGGCAAACGTCAGTCCCGCACAAGCGGCGGCGACTAACATCAACACCACCAGCGTCGCCGATGCCACCCGAGCTGTCTGATCCCACACCCCGACATAGCCAAGATCTTGTAACAACGGCGTTCCTGGCGCCACCAGTGCGACGATCCCTAGCCCCACCACGATCACAGCCAGTGCCAATCCCCACACCCCGAGTGTGATCGTAAAAATATGACGGCGACTCACACCGGTTTGCATCCCAAGATTGAACTCCTCGCGAAAATGCGTCGCCGCAATGACCGCACACACGATCAGCCAACCCGCCAGCAATGGCACCTGAAAGTCATCCGTCCAACCCAAAGTTGCAAACAACCACCGGAACAGCAACAAGGCCGCGATCATGCCCGGCCACCAACAGACGACCGGTAAGAAGAGATAGCGCATCTGGCGGCGAAACATCACCCGTGCTTTCATGATGGCACCCCCGCTTGCTGTGGCGCGTCTAGGTGCCGGTACAGCCGATCGAAAATGATCGCCAACACCACCGCCAACAACGCCATCGCACCAACTTGCGCCCAAGGATGACCAGCGATGTAATAACTGGCACTTTTCATCCCTGGTATCAACCAAATCGCAATGAACCAGGTCAGTAAGGCAACTGTGATCGCAACCATCGGCAGGATCGTAAACCACAGCCACGCTATTTTTACCCGGATATAAGCCATCGCCAGGCCAAAGAACAACCCCACAATTCCGGCTGCAAAGCCCAAGACGGCCAGGTACATCCAGGAGACTGGCAAGTGCCCAGCCTGCAAGAAACCTGCAAAACCGTGTACCTGTGCGGGAAGCTGATAAGGAAGCAATCGCATCAGCTGTGTGTAGCCCAACACCAGCGTACTCATCACCACAGCACTTAGGCCAAGTGCCAACAGATAAACCTGCACCATCACCTTGCGTGGCACCCCGAGCTGATAGCCGTCGCCGATAAAACCCCCGACGAGCAACACCCCGGTCACAGCGCCTAGCATCCCACATACCCAAGGCCAGTCATTGCCGAACAAATCATCGATCGTCAACAACGGTAATAGCACAGATAAGCCGATAAAAGCGATAACGCCACCGCCAACAGAACCCAGCGCTGTTTTGGCTACCGCCCAAGTCATCGCTTTAAGCTTCATCGTCAACGCCCCTTTCGCGGGTCACCTCAATGAACAGCTGTTGCAAATTCATCCCGGCCAGACTGACGCCTTCTGGGAGCGGTCGCTCAAGCGGCGCGTCCAGCGTGTAAGCCGTCAACATCCCACCCAGACGCGCCTTGCGCAACACCGGCACACCTTGGAGATAATCTTCGACTAACGCCGCCGGTCCAGAAACCACCCGGCCGCGCTGTTGCAAGACTTCGGTGTCTTCATCTAGCGACACAACGCCATTTTCGATCACAAAAATATGGTTAAGTAAACCCGCGACCTCCTCGATCAGGTGCGTCGCGATCACAAACGTCCGCGGTCGCTGCGCGTAGGTCGCCATCAGCTCTTGGTAAAAAAGTTCGCGGTTATTCGCGTCTAATCCCAGCACCGGCTCGTCAAGCAATACAAAATCACAAGGCACGCAAAGCGCGATGATCAAGTTAGCAATGGTCTGGTACCCGGTCGATAATAACCGCAGCTTCGTCGACGAATCAAGCCTGAACGCCTGGCACAGATGCGTCGCCAACTCCAGATCAAACGCGCCATACAGTTGCCCGACTAATTTGAACAAAGCGGTGAGCTTCATATCAGGCGAAAACAACTTCACGTCACTCATCAGGTAGATGTCATTTTGGGCGCGCTCATTTTCAGACACCGACTCCCCAGCTAGCGTCACCGTCCCGCGCTTGATGCGGGTGCGGTTATTGATGATGCGCAACAGCGTGCTTTTCCCCACCCCGTTGCGTCCCAATAACCCATAGATCTTGCCGGCTTCCAACGTCAGCGAGACATCTTTGAGCACCGAGTGCTTGTATGCCTTGGCAACGTTGCGAATCACGATTTCACTCATGGTCCCACTCCTTTTCGATAGCGGCGATCAGCTCCCGCTTTCCCAACCCCAATGCCTTGGCATCCTTGACCAGCTGACGCACATGGCCGCTGGCAAAAGTCGCCTGTTCCCGCGCGGCCAGCTGGGCCTGCGCCCCTGCGCAGACAAACATCCCGATCCCGCGACGTTTCTCGATCAATCCAGCATCGACCAGCAAGTTGAATCCCCGCAACACCGTCGCCGGATTCAGCTGATATTCACGCGCCATCACCGTTGTCGACGGAAGCTGCGATCCTTCCGGGAAAGCCCCACTAAGAATACCTGCTTCGAATTGATCCGCAATCTGTTGATACAACGGCACAACGCTGTCGGCTTCAAAGCGCATTGCTTCACCTCCGTTATTTGGTTAGTTGCATGACCAACTAACCTATGGCATAAAGGTACCGTGTTTTGTATACGCTGTCAACAATTATTTTCGATATAGGTCAGGGTCATAATCTAATCAGATTAACCTTGTCCGGTAGCGTAAGCGTGATTAGATTGATGTTGGGGATAGTGGTATAGGTCGGGTTTGGTGTGTTCCGGCCCTTGAGATGGCTGGAACGGTGCGAGGCGCTCGGAAGCTAACTCAGGCAAAGCCTGAGTGGATCTTCCTCGACGCCTTTGTTGTAAGCGGAAAGCCGCTAACAACAATGCCGCGCCTGAGCCATCTCGGGCCTCCACACACCAAACCCTGACGTTAGCGTCCTGCGTCACCGAAAGTGGCAATTTCCAAGACAGTAGAAATGGACTAGCGGCTGACAGTACATCTAACTAAGAACGGATTAGTTGTAGTCGACGAGTCGACCCGTTTGTCCACGACATCAAATTATCCTGATACGCAGAATCTAGGGTGTGGGTGAAAGCGACGGAAGCAGGTCAATCTGACGTGGTGAGATGGCTGTTGGCGACTCGTCGCCAACAGCCAAGCGCAGGTGGAGATCCACTTCGTCGCAGACGAAGTTGGCGAAGCCGAACCCTCTCCACGACAGATTGAAGCCTGCTGGAGTCGCTTTCGCCCACACCCGACAGCTTACTGGTTTACCCAACACCAAAGACTTACGTTGCCAGACAGCGATAAACATTAACTCTTGTGATACGATTGACATTGTATGGATGGCAAGATATGGTTTATTAGGTAATGACCTATTTAAATTTTGGAGGCGTTCCGATGACAGCATATTCACTTGATGATTTTGCACGTATGATCGATCACACGAACTTGCACGCTGATGCCACAGAAGCAGACATGCACAAATTGTGTGATGAAGCCAAGCAGTACCATTTTAAAATGGTCGCCATCAACCAAGTGCAATCCCGCTACTGCGCTGACCAGCTGGCTGGTACCGACATCGACACAGGCGCCGCGATTGCCTTTCCGCTCGGGCAAACGACAATCGCAGCTAAGCTTTTTGAAACTAAAGACGCCATCGCAAACGGCGCCAACGAAATCGATTATGTCATCAACATCGCGGCCCTCAAGAATGGCGACGGCGCCTACATTGAATCTGAAATGATGCAAATGGTCGCCCTTTGCCACGCCCATCACGTGCCCTGCAAGGTGATTTTTGAAAACTGCTACCTCACCCAAGCCGAGATCCGTCGTGTCGCTATGATTGCCAAGCGGGTTCGGCCAGACTTCATCAAGACTTCGACCGGATTCGGTACCGGCGGCGCCACCGCTGAAGACGTGCGGTTGATGAAACAGATCGTTGGCGACGACGTCCGTGTCAAAGCCGCCGGGGGTATCCGCAACAGCGATGCCTTTTTGGGCATGATTACCGCCGGTGCCGACCGCATTGGCACCAGTTCCGGCATCAAGATCATCGAAGCACTCAAGCAGCGGATGGCGAGCGATCACGTCGACCACATTGAAGTCACTCGCACCAACAAAGCATAAAAGGAGTCGCATGATTGGCCACCGCAAAATATCAACTCATCAAACAAACATTGCTCGACAGGATTCAAGACGGAACCTACCCAGAAGGTAGCCTCATCCCCAAAGAAAAGGCGCTGATCGCCGAGTTTGGTGTCAGCCGTCCGACCGTGCGTCAAGCGATCCAGCAGCTGGTCGATCAAGGCTATCTGGAAAAAAGGCGCAGGCGCGGCACCATCGTCCGCCAAACCAAGATCGCCCAAGAATTCACCCATGTTTTGCAAAGCTATGACCAAGAAATGGCCACCAAAGGCTTAACGACAAAAACGCAGGTGTTGCTGCATCGCCCTGAAGTCGCTTCTGCGGAAGTTCAGGCCGCCCTTCGCCTGCAACCCGGCGAGCGCGTCTTTGCACTGATGCGCCTGCGTTTTGCCAACGACGTCCCGATCGTGTTGGTGAGGTCGTATTTGCCGCTGGCATTGCTTCCCGATATCGATACCGTCGATTTCACCACCCAGTCACTTTACGCTGAACTTGAGGCTCGAGGTTTGCAGATCGTCCATGTTCGCCGTAAACTCGAGGTGCAAGCGGCAGACGAAACGACCAGCTCGTTACTGAATATCGCCACAGACGACCCGCTTTTTTATTTTCACACGTACGGGCGCACCACCGATGGCACCCTAATGGAATATTCCGTCGCCCAGTATCGCGGCGACACCAACTATTTCGTCTTCGACTTAGATCAAAACACTCGGCACATGACCCAAGATGGACGACAGGTCAGCTTCCCTTAAGCGCGACTTTTTCCAGGCGCAGTAACGCCACCTTGCGTGCCAAACCGCCGGCATAGCCGGTCAGGCTACCATCTGTCCCCACCACGCGGTGACACGGCACCACGATACTCAAGGGATTGTGGCCGACCGCCCCACCGATCGCCCGCGGCGAAGTGTTATGACCCAGACGCTTGGCAACGATCTCTGCCAGTTGCGCATAAGTCACCGTCGTTCCTTTGGGCACCGCACACAGCGCCTGTTGCACGGCCTGGCGATATGGTGTCCCGGAAAAATGTAACGGCGGTCTGGTCGTCGTCACGCCAGCAAAATAAGCATCCAACCACTGCTTGGTCGCCTGCAGGCTGGCGTTATCGCCAGTCGGAATCGTTGTCAGATCGAATTCTCCGCCATAGTAGGCCTGATTTTCAAACCACACGCCCCAAAGCGCCTGGTCTGAACCCATAAGCGTCAGCGTGCCCAGCGGGGAATTATATGTCGTCTGTTGTCGCATCATAACCACCTCCATGGTTTGATTATACGCGAACAGACGTTCCAATACCGGATTTTTTCAAGAGGAGGCGTCATTGTGGACGCACACTGGTTAGCCAAGCTACCACTACCGCCGATCACCACCATCGAACCTGTCGGTGGCGGCGACGTGAACGCCGCGTATCATCTTATTGCAGGCGAAAAGGATTATTTCTTGCTCGTTCAGCCACAACAGCCGGCGAGTTTTTACGCCGGTGAAGTCGCCGGTTTGCAGGCCTTCGCCCAAGCGGCGGTGACGGCACCGCGTGTGATCGCTCATGGTCAGATCTACGGCGATGCTTATTTGCTATTGGATTATCTGCGTGCCGGTCGCGGCGCGCAACTTGATCTCGGCTACCTCGTCGCCAAGTTGCATCGCTTTGCAAGTCCCACCGGTCAGTTTGGCTTCAGCCAGCCTTATGCTGGCACCAGCGTGAGCTTCGCCAACCCCTGGTCAGACTCTTGGGCAGAATTATTCATCCACCAGCGCCTAGACGTCCTCGACGCCGCCTTGGCCGCCAAGCATCTGTGGCGACCACGCCAACGCGCGGCCTTTTTGGAAGCTCGTGAGCATATTGCGACCAGCCTTGACGCTCACGCCAGCCAGCCGGTGCTGTTGCACGGCGATTTGTGGTCAGGCAACTATCTGTTTCTGGCGGATGGCCGCCCGGCGTTGATCGATCCGGCAGCGTGGTATGGGGATCGTGAATTTGATATTGGCATCACTACCGTTTTTGGTGGCTTCGACGAGGATTTTTACCGCGGCTATCAAAGCCAGCTGCCGCTTGACGAGGGCTACGCTTACCGTCTGCACTTCTACCGCCTGTATTACCTGATGGTTCACCTCGATAAGTTCGGGCCAACGTATGCCGCAAGCGTTCAACAAGAGTTGATAGCGATAAATAAATAAGGCTAGGGGCAACGATATCCGAAATCGAATATCACTGCTCCCAGCCTTATTGATGATTGCCCAATCTACTGATCAGGCGTTATTGGTCGCTTGGTCTTCCAAAGCCTTAGCGGCAAGTAGATTTTCTTGGGCCATCATCGGAACGCGCCCAAGACCATCAAGCCCGACATTCAACAAGTAATTGATCCCAAAATCATTGAGATGTTGTTTATACCGGTAAATTGTTCTTGGCGTCTTCCAATTCTGATCATGATAAGAAAATCCCCATGAATCGTTGATTGTCCCCGCCGTTTCGTACAAACCAAGTGGCGACGGTTTGAACCCCATGATGTCGTTATAGTCGACATCAGTTTTTTGCATGTCCTCTTTGTGCTTGGGAATCTCGTTGTCGCCGAGAGAAACAAAATCATACTTCCCATTACCCAACCGCGAATTGATCAAACAATTGGGTTGCAACTCCCGCACGGTATCGTAAATCTTCTGACTTTGCGCTTCTGACAACGTCATCGGAACATCGAACCAAGCCGTCGCGATTTCCCCATAATTTGACATGATTTCGCGGATCTGGGGCAAAATCTTGTTTTCAAAGCATAGATCATAATTCTTGGCCGCTTCGTCCGGAAAATCCCAACTATTGTCCCAAGTCGTGCCGGCGGTTTCAATGTCGTTAGACTTGTAGCCGCCACCGTTAACATCGTGCCAATCAAGATCTTGCGAATAGTAAACGCCAAACTTCAAGCCTTCTTGGTGGCAGGCCGCCGCCAACTCGCCAATCACATCGCGATGAAACGGCGTGGCATCATAAACGTTATATGAATCGACCTGGGAGTGATACATCGCAAAGCCTTCATGGTGCTTGGTGGTTACGACTAAATACGTCATGCCACACTTTTTGGCTAGGGCAACGATCGCGTTAGCGTCAAAGTATATTGGGTTGAACGCCTTGGCCAGTTCACCATACTCCGCATTGGGAATCTGAAACTTGGACTGAATCCATTCAGCGTACGCACTGGAAGACTCACCACGATATTCCCCTGCAAGCAATGAGTATAAGCCCCAATGAATCATCATGCCATATTTAGCCTGCTTAAACCATTCTACATTAGTCGTCATTGTTCTCCTCCTTAAGCTAAATCGTTAATTTATCTTTTTTCACTGCGAAGACGTCGTACAGCGCTAAGGCAACATAGAAAACCCCTGACCATAAGATCATGTTCCCAGGCTTGGCATTCCCGACGAGCTGCCCGAAGTACTGGAAGAAATAGGGTGCGATCAAAAAGCCGATGTTGATCCCAATGATGATGATCGACGTCGTTAAATTCATGGAGCCTTCCGGTGAATAATGGACCATCCGCGCAGTTAAGCCAGGATTGATGATGCCGTTGCAAAAACCTGCAATCAAGACCAAGACCAGCAAACCCGGAATCGAGTGCATGAAAGCCATGGCAACCATCGCGCCAGCGGTGATAATATCAAAAATTGCAACGGTATACTTACCACACCATTTTGCAATTTTCTCGAAGGCGATCCCAGAGATGATCGAGCATAAAACCAAGAAGCCAAAGATCTGCGTTGCCGCTGCGGCGCTGCCAATATGTTCATTGACCATATAACTCGCAAGCTTCAAAGAGATCGCAGAGTAAAACAGGCAGACGAATAAGAAGACAATCGCGAGTTGAATCACCCCACCGTTAGTCGTTGGCCGAACCTTTGCGTCTGCAGTTTCTTCGACCTCCTTACCATCTTTGGCAATCACGTTATCGTAACGTTTTGGCACTAAGAAGATAACCAAAATGATTGGAACAATTAGAAACAGAAAAACCAAGTAGGTCGTGTGCCAGCTGATATTGATCAAAAAACCGGCAATAAACAGCATGATCGAATCCCCGATCGCACCGACCGAATTACGCCAACCTAATAGGCGATTGCGCGCCTCTTCCGGGAAAAGATCAGTGATATAAGACACGCTGAGAGGCGTGAAAATCCCCATCCCGACCCCAAACATCGCCCGCGAAATCAAGATGGCAGGATAGCTGAAGAAGAAGGCAGGGATGACCCCGAATACCATCGACATCGCTAATCCGGTGATAACTGTATATTTTTTCCCTAACGCATTAGAAACTAACCCACTGATCACAGTACCGAGAAGCACGCCGCCAGTCGGAATAACAACCAACAGTTCGACATTGGCCTGAGAGACATTGGAGAAGTATTTCTCCATTAACGGGATCGTTCCCGACACCGCGTTGCTGACAGACATTAGAAACGAAATCGACAAGATCCCTAACGCTAACAATGGCGACCGCTTATCTTCGGTAACCTCTGAAGATGAGTTCATGTTGACACTTCCTTTACGAATTTGAATGTAATGACAACAGCCCAGACGGTATTGCCGTCAAGCGATGGTATATACTATAAAGTCAATACCGCCTGGCACAATCCCATCATAAACACTCAGAATTCAAAACACAACCGAAAGTTGTAAGGGCATTCATCTAAATAATTATATTTAATCGGTTAACCACGCATTACTTCAGCATTTGATGTTAACCAAAAAAATTTTTAAAAATAAAGCGCTTGCCAAAGTCATAGATACCGAATAGTATATACCACGTAAGCTACTGTACGGCTTTAATTAGGGATAAGGAGTTAGCCGATGACGAACAAGCAGATTGAAGCCCTCAGCCCATTTGAACTGAGTCTATACCTAGAACAACAAACCACCCCTGATTCAACTAAACCACTGTTGAACGCTGGACGAGGAAATCCGAACTGGACCGCACCCGTGCCACGTGCCGCATTTTTTTTGCTCGGTGAGTTTGCCGTCCAAGAAACCCAACAGCGTGAATCAGCACTAGTTGGGACGCAGATCCACGAAACTTCTGATCGTCTCGAACGCTTCTTACAATTTTTGGCCGCCCATCGTGGTGCCGGTGCCGACTTCATGCAGTGGGTCGTCTCTGCCGGTCCCGCGATGCTGGGGATGCCAGCTGCACAATGGCTTGATCATGCTTGCGACGCCATCATTGGTGACAACTACCCTGCGCCTGTGCGTTGCTTAGATGTTTGTGAGCAACCACTGTATACCTACTTCACACGAGAACTGTTCGATGATCGTCAGGTGCCGCTAGATTTGTTCCCCGTAGAAGGCGGTACCGCGGGTATCTGTTACCTGTTCGACACGCTCATGCATACCGATTTGCTCCCTCGCGGTGCTAAAATCGCGTTGTTTCTGCCAACGTTTGCCCCTTATGTCGAGATTCCCAAACTTCCGCATTACCAGTTTGACGTTGTCACGATCAAAGCCCGGCGCGTCACCGCAGGAAACCGTACCAGCTACGTTTATCCACCGCAAGAAATCGAGCAACTACGTGACCCTGCGATTCGTGCCGCGTTCATTGTTAACCCCAGCAATCCAACCGCCAACGCCATGGGCCAAGAAAATATCTCTCAAATAGAAAACATCGTGGCAACTGATCGTCCCGATTTGATGATCTTGACAGACGACGTTTACGGCACCTTCGTTCCTCATTTCGTTTCCTTATTTGCCGCCCTTCCCAAAAACACGGCATGTCTGTATTCTTTTTCAAAATATTTTGGGGCCACCGGCTGGCGCGTTGGGACGATCGCCATCGCCAAGGACAATATCTTCGATGAGCTGATCAGCAAGCTCCCCCCAGCTGCTAAGCAACGTGTGGACGCCCGTTACAGTTCATTGTCCACGGATCCTGAAACCATCAGCTTTATCGATCGCCTTGTCGCCGACTCTCGTGACATCGCCCTCAACCATGCTGCTGGGCTTTCTACCGTCCAACAAGTTATGATCGCCTTGTTCAGTCTCTATGGCCTCATGGATGAAGGTCAAGCCTATAAAGAAGAGATCGTCGCCACCTGCCGCCACCGCGAAAAAGCGCTTTTTGCAGTAATGGGCTTAACGCGCCCTGCACCGGCACGCGACACTGCCTATTATTGTGATATCGACCTATACCAGTGGGCGCAGTCACATTACGATCTTGACTTTGCACAATACCTGAGCCGTCACTGGACGATCACGCGCCTTTTGGTAGCATTGTTTAAGCAAGAACACTTGATGGTGTTAAAAACCAGCCCGTTTGGTAGTGATACTTGGTCAATTCGTATTTCTCTCGCCAACTTACCAACGCCAGCGTATGCTGAAGTCGGTCAACGTATTATCGACTTTTTTGATCGTCTCTATGCTAAACGGAAGAAGGACAATTGATTTATGGCAAAATTTGAAGACGTTGCCGCAACACTTTTTAAACGCGTACAAGATGGTACCTATATTCCAAGTCAGCGGCTCCCGTCGGAGTATGACTTGGCAAAAGAATTCGATGTCAGCCGCTTAACCGTTCGTAAGGCAATTGAGCGCCTTATTCGCGAACAAGTCCTGGTGAAGTCACCAGGCAAAGGGACCTATGTGATCGCCCAATCATCAAAAATCGAAAGTGGCCGCTTAGGGTTGCAAGGCTTTACAGAAGCTGCCAAAGCGTACGGCCAGGTCAGTCATACCGAAGTACTGAGCTTTCGACCACTGCACACAGTATCAGACGACATTGCGCAAGCACTCGCACTATCAAGTCGGGTCAATCAAGAAGTTGATGAGTTGGTCCGCCGCCGGTTCTGGGATGACGAGCCAATGACCGTCGAACATGTCATGATCTGTCACGAGTACGTTGACGGCTTAACCAAAGATGACTTTGCCGGATCGCTGTTTGAAGAGATCGAAAAACGCATCCCGATCGCATACTCTCATCAGGAGATCGAAGCCGTCTTGATGGACAATGAGTTGGCGCAATTACTGGAAGGCCATGCCGGCGATCCGCTATTGCGTGTGCACGCAACCACCTATACCGCTGACGCTAAGCCAATTTTTTACGATACCTCGTACTACCGCGCAGATAAATATTCGTTCAAATCCACACTCACCCGTTATAAGCCCTAACATTGCCGGTGTGACACCACAAAATGTAATAACAGGGATCGCTAATTAAGCAAAGGAGTATGCCATGTTTTCAACGGCTAGCCTATCAACCATGTACGACCAACATCGCGATGAATTCTTGCAGGCGCTGCGCCAGATGATTCAAATCCCCAGTGTCCGCGGGTTGCCGGCGCCTCATGCCCCGTTTGGACAGGCGCCTAAAGATGCCCTAACGCTTGCCGCTAAGCTAGGCGACGCATACGGCTTCCAGACTAAGATCGTCAACGACGCGATGACCGTCGTGCAGTGGGGAAACGATGATCAGGATTTCATCGGCATCGTCGGCCACCTCGACGTCGTCGCAGCCGGTGACAGCCACTGGAACGATCCCCCTTTTGACTTGAGCGAACACGACGGGCGTCTGTTCGGACGCGGCATCCTCGATAATAAAGGGCCAAGTATGGCGTGTTTGTTCGGTATGAAACTCCTCAAAGATGCTGGCTTCAAACCACAAAAAACTATCCGCTTGATTTTCGGTTCCGATGAGGAAAGCGGCTCTGCAGATGTGCTTGCGTATCTGCGATCCGAACCTGCACCGCAGTTTGGCTTTACACCGGATTGCAAATTCCCGGTAGTTTACGGCGAACGCGGCATCGTTAATTATACGGTGCACACCCCGATCGCCCCGGCTGCCATGGCAACGATCGGTGAGATCCACGGCGATCAAGCTCGCGACCACGTGCCAGATCACCTCACGACCACCATTAACGGGCGACCGATTGAAGCTACCGGCGTCAGAGTCCCCACCAATGCCCCGGAAAAAGGGGTTAATGCCTTGACCGAACTGGCAAAACAGCTGGTTGTTTTGCCAGAACTCGCCTCCCCTTTACGCGATTATTTTGCCTGGCTCGTCCAAGCGTTGGCTGACAAACACTACGGTGATGGTCTTGGTATGGCCTTTGCTGACGAAGACAGTGGCAAACTGATCGTCACCCCTTATCGCCTCGCAACAGCAAACGATGGCACCACCCTTGAACTGGCAATGCGGTATCCCGTCAGTATCAGTGAAAAGGCGATCACACAAGCATTGACGCTTGCCGTCCCAATTGATAGCACGATCACAATCACCCGCAGGATTCCTAGTGTTATTCACGACAAAAACGACCCCGCCATCACGCAACTCTCGACGATCTATGCACAACTTACGGGCTTAGACGGCACCCCTGTCACGACCACCGGTGCCACCTATTCGCGCGTGATGCCCAACATCGTCGCTTTTGGGCCATCTTTTCCGGGGCAAAAGGGCATCGCACACAAGGAAAATGAATGGATGGCGGCGCGTGACTTGAAGTTGAACATGCTGATCGACATGAGCGCTATGATGGCACTTAGCACACAAAGGAGAGACGACTGATGACAGAATCAATTTGGGGAACGATTGCGACTTGGCGGATGGCTCATGATGGCGTCAAAAAAGCGAGCGCCCAACTCGCAGCTGGCGGTACAGCCGGTGATGCTGTCGAGGCTTTGATCAACACCGTAGAAGCTTATCCTTACTACAAATCTGTTGGTTTTGGGGGATTACCCAATGAAGAAGGTATCGTCGAAATGGACGCCGCTTACATGGATGGTGATACCTTCGCGCAAGGTGCGGTCGCTGGCATCCATAATACCTATCATGCCGTATCAGTGGCACGCGCCCTCAGCCATAATCACTACAATAGTTTCTTGGTTGGCGAAGGCGCAACCAAATTTGCCCAAAAAAACGGTTTTGAAATGCGCAACATGCTGACGGATCGCGCTAAAAAGCGCTGGGAAAAGCGTCGCGCCGAAATCGCGGCAGACGGCGTTAAGCCTTACGACGGCCACGATACCGTTGGCGCCATTACCTTAGCGACCAGCGGCTCCATGGCAGCGGCAACTTCGACCTCCGGCTTATTCATGAAGCAGGCTGGTCGCGTTGGTGACTCACCGCTTTCGGGTTCGGGATACTATGTCGACAGCACTATCGGTGGTGCCGCGGCCACTGGCCTCGGTGAAGACATCATGAAAGGCTGCTTATCTTACGAAATCGTGCGTTTGATGGGGACTGGGATGACACCGCAAGCCGCATGTGACCAAGCGGTCTATCCCTTCATCGCTAAACTGAAACAACGCTATGGTAAGGCTGGCGAGTTTTCATTGATTGCCATGGACAATCACGGCAACTTTGGCGTGGCAACGAACGTCGAGTTTACTTTTAGCGTCGCCACCAACACATACGCCCCGCGGATTCTCATGGCTAATCCCGGCCCTGATGCCACCACCATCGTCACCCCGATCACCCAAGCATGGCTGGATGCCTACGAAAAGCGTATCAAGGCCCCTATCGAATAAGGAGGAACCCCTGTGGCGTATCTTGCAATTGATATTGGTGGTACCACTACCAAATATGGTCTCGTTGATCAGCTTGGACATCTCAGCCACCAAAGTAGCCAGCCAACTGTAAAAACCGACGAAGACAGTTTCTTCTCTGCCATCTTGGCACTGGTCGCCAGCTTCCCACAAGTCACCGGCGTTGGCATCGCCTTGCCCGGTATCATCGACGCAAAAAACGGCAAGGTCACTGCGTGTGCAACCCTGCCATTTCTTGAACATCGCTCTGTTGTCGCCTCACTTCAACAACATTGTGCCCTACCCATTGCCGTCACAAACGACGGGGATGCCGCCGCACTCGCTGAACACTGGCAAGGTGAACTAAGCGGGATCACTAACGGCGCAATGGTCGTCTTAGGTACTGGTATTGGCGCCGCGTTATTCCTTGATGGCCACCTGTATCTCGGCACAAGCGAACCGAGCTTCATGGTGTTAGACGGCATCGCCCCAGCAACCCGTGCTAACACCGCCGCACCACTATCTGCCGTCGTCACAATATCTGCAATGGCAGAAGTCATGCACATCACAGGCGATGACCAAGGCCAGCAGGTCTTCGCACAATTGCCAGACGCGCCAGCGGCTGTCACCGATATTTTGACAGCATTCATTCAAGGCGTCGCCGCAATGATTTATAACATGCACACGCTACTTGGACTGGAAAAGGTTGTCATTGGCGGGGGCATCTCTGCTCAACCGCTAGTCATCCGCCGCCTACACACCGCAGTGGAGACATACCGGCGCGTGACCCCGTTAGCGGAAAGAACACTCGCACCACTTCCAATCACCGCCGCTCATTTTCACAACGAGGCGAATTTAATCGGGGCAATTGTTCCCTTGATTGCCCGCAAATCGTCAGATTAACGTCATACTTCCGCCATATCTTTCCGATAGTATAGGAATATAGAAATGAGCTACCCCTTGTTTCTACCATTACCAGAGACTGCCCCCTCAGCCTCTTGGTCTCACCTCTCCAAAGTGAAGCCCACCCCTTTATGCCGCCAAGCCCATGGCGGCTTTTTGATTACGCTTGATGTCTAGGCAACCGTAGCCCCAGCAATACACCGCAAAAACCGACCAGCGCAAACGCCAAAAACGTCACGCGGAAGCCAAACAAGTTGTTGCCAGACGCCGCTTGTACTTGCGAAAGGATCAGCGTCGCGACCGCTACCCCAGCTGAGCCCAACAACTGCCGTACTGCCGTCGTCACCGCGGTCCCGTCAGCGATCAAGGCCTTCGGTAACGCGTTGGCGCCGGTCGTGACGGCAGGCATCATGACAAAAGAATTCCCGGCTTCGGTGATGATTGCGCCACAGATTGCCAATGGTAGGTTCAGATACGCGGTGAAGATTCCCATCAATAAGAAGCCGCCCGTGATGAGTCCCATCCCGATCAACACAACGATACGTGGTCCAAACTGATCGAGTAGCTTCCCCGTGCGTGGGTTCAACAGGCTCAAGCCCACAGCCGCAGGCACCAGCGACAGCCCCGAAACTAGTGGCGACACATGCAGGATTGTCTGAAAGTATAGCGGCATGATGATCGTTGTGACGATCAGTCCGATATACGACAGCCCTGTCAACAGCACGGACTGCGTGAAGCGACTAGTCGCAAAAACATGCAATTCAAGCAACGGCTGTGCACTAGTCAACTGCCGCCGGACAAACCAAACTCCCATGAGCAACGCCACAATCAGTAGTATCCCCAGGCTTGTCGTCAACCCAGAATGGGTCATCTCAGACAGTGTGTATAATATCACCGGAAAACTGGCCGCCAAAATCACGCTTAACCAGTCTAGACGACTCGGTGCGTGTGGCATCACATCCTTGATCGTGGCAAATGAAATCACGAAAACGACTGCCGCCACAATGAAGAAGAGAACAAAAAGTGCCTGCCAAGAAAACCATGTTAATAACACCCCAGAGATGATCGGTCCAACAGCAAGCGCAGAGCCCATGACCAAACCGGCGATCCCCATCACTTGTCCACGTTCATCCTGCGGCGTGATGGTCAACAGCACCGTCTGAAAACTGGGAAAAATGATCCCAACCGCCAGCGCCTCTAACAATCTGCCTCCGAGTAACACCGCAAAGCTTGGCGCCCAGACGCACAAAGCGGTCCCGACCGCGAAAGTCAGCACAACGCTTTGAAACAAGCGCTTGAACCCGACATTAGCTAACAGCCACGGACTGACCGGGATCATCAGACTCATCACCAACATAAACCCCGTCGTCAGCCAAGCCACGGTGCTGGCACTGACGCCAAAACTATGCATGAAGGCCGGATACGCTGTGCTCAGCGCCGATTGCGAAATCGACATTGAAAAGGTGCCCGTGAGTAGCGTCGCAATAAACGCGGACCGATTGAATGATTGCGTAGTTTCCACAATATCTCGCTTCTTTCTTGAACAATTTCCTCCTTTATTATAAGGCAAGCCAAAACTTTTGCATCGTTATCTGATCATGTCAGTCGATTTGCTGGCTTTGCACCCGACGTTGTCCGGCAGCGGCAGCGTTTAGTGTTGGGTAGACCAGTAAGCTGTCGGGTGCGGGCGAAAGTGACTCCAGCAGGTTTCAATCCGTCGTAGTGGCGATGCTCGATGGAGCTAACTCTCCGCTACGCTTCGAGTGGATCTCCATCTGCGCTCATTCTATGGCGACAAGTCGTCAAGAATGATGCCACCACGTCAGATTGACCTGCTTCCGTCACTTTCGCCCACACCCTAGGTTCTGCGTATCAGGATAGTATAGTGTAACGGACAAGCGGGTTATCCCACGCCATGAGTATGGTGCAACAAATGAATTGTCAGTCGCTATCTAATGTTTCTAGCCTTGGAAACCGCCGCTTTGAATGTTCAGGACGCAAATGTAAGGACGGGGTGTGCGGAGACAGGAGATGGCTCAGGCGCGGCATTGTTGTTAGCGGCTTGCCGCTTACAACAAAGGCGTCGAGGAAGATCCACTCGTAGCGCAGCGGAGAGTTAGCTTCCGAGCGCCTCGCACCGTTCCAGCCATCTCAAGGGCCGGAACATACCAAACCCGACCTATACCACTATTCCCAGCACATCCCAAAGAAGACTTACGCTGCCAGACAGCGATAAATTAACTTTGATTGTGATTTAGGTTGTCTCTTGCAAATAAATTGGCGACAATAAAAACAATAAGGAGGCAACTGCCAATGCTTGATTTCACTTTCCACGGCGACGAGGACAACGCCGCTGCGATGGCGGCTTATATGCGCAATCAATTCCCATTTATCGGGCTCAAAACACCGGCACGTAAAGCCCAGACAAAACCGCTGCTACAAGCCAGCAATACTTGGTCGCCGGCGCAGGTGCTTGCAACAGTCGCAACACTTTACGCGCGTCCGGAACGCGAATACCAATACGCCGCCATCGACCTTGCGCGGCACCATGTCCGTCACTTTGCCTTCGCTGACATCCAAGTGCTGGCCGGCTATGTGACCCAAAAGCCTTGGTGGGACACCGTCGACAGCTGGCGGCCGTTGTTTTGGGATTACGTCACCTACCATCCCGAACAGCTTGCACAAGTCTGGCCGCTATTTTTTGGCCAGGCGGATTTTTGGTTGCGGCGGGTGGCAATCACCCTCCAACTAGCGGCCAAAGCAGACACCGATCTCACGCTACTGACGGCTGCCATCGACGCGGACATCACCACGCCGGAGTTCTTCATCCAAAAAGCCATCGGGTGGGCCTTGCGTCAACACAGCAAGACCGATGCCGACTGGGTCCGCGCATTCATCGCGGCGCGTCCAGACTTGTCAAAACTGGCCGTGCGTGAAGGCAGCAAATATCTGTAAAACTTCTCCAATCCGATTAGCTAGTGCGCTACAATATAATGTGAAATCGATTTCTGGGGGGAGTTTCACGTGAAACGGACACTGACGATCATCTTCAGCTTACTTGCGATGGCTTTTTTCGCCGGTACGTTGACCCACTATTATCCGCAAGCCACTGACCATGAACCGCAGCTGACCAGCGCCCGCCAGCCGACGCTGTGGGTCACCAGCGACACCCACTTCATCGCTCCTAGCCTGCACGATCAAAAACAGGCCTGGCAAAACATCGAAGGCACCGCTGCGGGCAAAGATCTCAGTGACCAAGCCACCGCCCTCACCGCTTTCGTTCACGCCGCGTTGAAAGCCCGACCGGCGGCGGTCATCATCACCGGCGACGTCACCTTCAACGGCGAGCTGGCCTCTGCCAAAAGCATCGCCAAGCGTCTCGCGCCACTGCCACGCGCTGGCATCCGCCTTCTCGTGATCCCTGGCAACCACGATATCTACGACGGCTGGGCACGACGCTTCAAAGGAACACAACAACTCAAGACCGACCAGATCAGCCCCGAGGCTTGGCGGCAGATTTTTAATGATGGGTATGCCAGCGAGGCTTCAGAAGATGCTGACTCGTTGAGCTATGCGGTGAATTTGAATCAGGATTATCAGCTCCTGATGTTAGACGACAACATCTACACCGTGCAACCCGCGACAATCCAACCGGCAACAGCCGGGCGCCTGCGCACATCGACCTTGCGCTGGATCCGCCAACGGCTCAACCAGGCGCAACACAGCAACCGGCAAACCTTGGTGTTCATGCACCACAATCTATACGACCATAATCAACACGCTGACGGCTGGACGCTTGAAAATGCGCCTGCCTTGCGCAAAATTCTGGCAGACTACCACGTTCCTGTGGTTTTCTCGGGACACATCCACGCCCAAGACATCTCAGCAGACCCCGATGGCCGCTACCCGACCAAAGAGATTGTTTCTGCCAGTTTTGCGGAAACGCCAGGCATCTATGGTGTCGTCAAGCTGACCAAAGGCCGTTTTGATTATCATACGGTCGACCAAGACCTCACGCCGGTGCTGACGGCGGCCCAACGCCGGACTCACCTCGGGCACTATCAACAATATCTCGAACGGCTTTTTAAAGATGACCAGGCCTTGCCGATCGTCTGGCAAGAAGCCCGCGACGCCGGCCTCAAAGGTGCCGACCTGCGCAACGCCGCCAACTTCCTGGCAGAGCTGAACTGGCGCTTTTTCTCCGGTAATGATGCCGGTGATCCCGCGGCTTTGCGTAAAATGGCCGGCTACAAAGCCGTCATGGGCAACACTAAATTGCGCCCGCGCGCCCAAGCGATGCTGCAAGATAAGAACCTGCCCGACCACCGGCTCAGCCTGACTTACTAAGATTTTTCAAAGGCCAAAACATATTGTTCGCACTGCAAGCGGCATCATGATATAGTTAAACCATCGATAGCCACAAAGCGCTATCGTCTTACGCCACCCAGCGCAGGGTGGCGTCTTTTTGTGCAAGCAAAAAGTCGGTGCCACCGCTTACGACACGGTAACACCGACTAACGCATCATTCAGCAAAGACTTTTGCTGTTTCAAACAATAACTTGGTTTGATCCGGACGAGAGAACACAGTTCCTCCGAACGGAAAACCTTTTTGTGCCACAGGCACCGCTAACGCAGCCAGATCTAGTAGATTACAGAAATTCGTGTATCGACCCATATCTGCGTTTTTACCGATCGGATCAGCTTGAACATCATTGATCGACCATACGCCTGCTGCGGTCGGTGTGACAAGGACCCCGTCAGTCAGCGTCGAGAAAAGCTGCTGACGCACCGAACGGAGATAATGTAATCCTTGAAAAACCGCGATTGCGGTTTGCTCAGGGGCCCGTGCGCTCATCAATATCGACGCGATCTCTGGCAACAAAGCATTTTGATGGTCTTGAATGAAGCCGGCCAAACTCGCGTAACGTTCAGCAACCCACGGTCCTTCATAGAGGAGTGCCGCGCTGCGTGCCAATGGTCCATATGGTAATGTTTTTAATGGGTACTTACTGCCCTGAAGCGTTTGTTTAGCATGCTGCCAACCAGCCGCAAAATCGCTGACGTAGCGTCCAAAAAATGTGGGCTCTTCTTTCGGAATGAAGACATTGGTCAACTTTCCCGGCTTTTGCGGGCGAACACGTGACCATGGATCCTGTAAATCAAACCCCGCAACCGTTTCGTAGACCTGCTGGATCAGCTTCAATTCTTTTGCAAAAATCGCAACACAATCGAGTGATGCACAAGCCGGGACGATGCCAGCATTGGATATCGCGCCGCGCGGTGGCTTGAAGCCGAACAGTCCGTTCAAAGCAGCTGGTACTCGGCCAGATCCCGCGGTATCGGTTCCTAATGCAAACGCCACGCTACCTGATGCCACCGCCACTGCTGAGCCTGAACTAGAGCCGCCACTGATCATTTCTTTATCATAGCTATTGTGTACCGCACCATATGGACTTCGCGTGCCGACTAGTCCGGTGGCAAACTGATCAAGATTAGTCTTACCGAGTGGGATCGCCCCAGCATCTGTCAGCAACTGCACGACCGTCGCGCTATGCCTCGGCAGATAACTGTAATCCGGACACCCTGCAGTTGTTGGGATCCCAGCCAGATCGATATTGTCCTTGATGGCAAACGGAATCCCCCATAGCGGATAATCTTCGACGTTGAGTTTTTGCAAATTGTCTAAATAGACTCCTAGTTCTTGCGTTGTTAGCCGCCGGATCCAGACATTATCACGATCTTCTTCCGCTGCTTTTTCTTGTAGGGCAGTGATGATCGGTTTCACGCAAGTAGGGTCTGCGAGATACTGTTTTCGCAACCATGCATAAGTTAACTTTTCGGGTAATTGCATCTAATCACCACTTCCTTCGAATTGCACTAAAGTGTCCCCGGGTTGAACCAGATCGCCAGGCTGAACCAAAACATGTTCAACCACGCCATCATTTGGCGCTGTGCAGGTAATCTCCATTTTCATACTCTCCTGAACGACGACGGGGTCTCCCTTTTTAACGCGCTGGTGGACTTTGACGAGCACTTTCCAGACGCTCCCAGGGATCTCACAATCACTAGTCGGGCCATCCCAGTATTCTGCGTCGGCAACATGTTGGGATTCTGGTGCCGTATACTCAAGCAACCCTTTTTGTTCCCAATCAGTGCGCTCCGCCTCAAAGGCAGCCTGTTGATGCTGCTTGAACGCTTGATTGGCATCTGCGTGGCGGGCGCATTTTGCTAAATAGGCCGCAACATCAAACGTTGTCTTTTCAATGCGTAACTTGAACTTACCGCGCAAGAAATCATGACGTGCCTGCATCAACTCATCATGGCTGACCGGATAGAAGCGGATCTGGTCAAACAGATTCAAAAGCCACGGTTTGTCTAAACTGGTATAGTCCGTGTCGGCAAATAAATTCCACATCTGCGTCGTCCGGCCAAACATCTGGTAGCCGCCAGGGCCTTCCATCCCATAAACACACATATATGCCCCGCCGATACCGACCGCATTCTCCGGTGTCCAAGGTCGCGCAGGATTATACTTGGTCGTCACAAGTTTATGTTGCGGGTTCAACGGGATCGCCACTGGTGCACCGAGATACACATCCCCCAACCCTAATACCAAGTATGTTGCGTCAAAAATAATTTTCTGAACGTCACGGATCTGCTTGAGCCCGTTGATCCGTCGAATAAACTCGATATTATCTGGGCACCATGGCGCATCCGGCCGGACATTGACCTGATATTTACGCATTGCCTTGATCGTATCTTCGTCATGCCAAGAAAGGGGCAAATATATCGTCCGTGAAGCGAACTTTGCATGCTCAACATCGTGAATATCCGCATCGATCGCCAGCACTCGTTGTCGTACAGCATGGCGTTGAATACGCAACGGGTCAAAATGGACCTGTAGTGACCTAATCCCGGGCGTCAGATCCAAGATTCCTGGCACTGCTGCTTTTTTCAACGCCTCAAAAATAAGTTGCACTCTTGCTCTGGCCAAAACATCGATCTTCATTTCACCAAATTCGAACAACAAGTTACTGTCGCCATCGAGCCGCACCGTCAACGCATGATCGGCTTGATGGTAACTCAGCGCATAATCGTCAGGAAGCTTTGCCGTTTGATAATCTTGATGATATAACGTCGCAATATCCATTGCCGCCAACAGCTTCTCTTGGCGTTCAAGCTGAGCGGTCGCTTCTTCAACGGTGACGATCTTAAAGTTGATCGTATCATCTGGCTTGAGTTGGCCGATCTTCCACAGATCAAAGCTTGCGATTGTTGCTGGACAAACGAATCCACCAAGGCTGGGGCCGTCCGGGCCGAGAATGATCGGCATATCGCCGGTCATGTCTAGCGTCCCGATCGCATAGGCGTTGTCGTGAATGTTAGAGGGATGTAAACCCGCCTCACCACCATCTTCACGTTGCCAATCCGGCGTCGGGCCAACTAGACGAACGCCCGTTCTGTCGCTATCAAAATGCACTCGCCAAGCTGTCTGGGTGAATTTTTCCAAATAGCGCGGCGCAAAAAATTCATTCGTGTTATGCGGCCCTGGAATCACTGCAATGTCCCAGGTGTGGGTACTTACCAGCGGTTCTCGTGTCTGTGGTGCCATCCCTATCGCTGATTGTGGCTTGACGTTTAACACATCCCCGACGCGCAAGGCACGACCATTGTGACCGCCAAATTTACCTAATGTGAAGGTACTACGACTATTAAGCACGGCTGGCACATCAATGCCGCCAGCCACGGCTAGGTAAGTGCGCATCCCCGCTTGAGCGGTACCGAATGCCAACTCTGACCCAGCATCAACGGCCAGTGGCCGATTCATCAAAACGGGCTTACCATCGATCGTCGGCTGCATATCAGCCCCGGTGATCGCAATGGTCATCGCACTACGGAACTGATACCGTCCACCTTTTAGTGTTAATTCCAACCCCGCCGTCGCGTCTGAGTTGCCGACTAGGCGGTTCGCAATTCGAAATGATAAGGCATCCATTGGTCCACTTGGCGGGACGCCAACACCCCACAAGCGCGTGCGACCAGGGTAATCTTGAACAGTCGTTTGAAACCCACCATCGAGCACAGCAATCGTTGTCTCGAAGGTCTTGAACGTATTCAAAAAGCTGGTATGATAGGTCACCTGTAGCAAATGTTCATCGGTAAAGATTGCGGCCAGATAATGCAGGTTAGTCTGCAACCCATAAAGCTTTGTCTGTGCTAACAAGTCTTGCATTCGCGCGATCGCCTGCTTCCGATCCTTACCATGAACGATCAGTTTGGCTAACATCGGATCGAAGTAAGGTGTCACTGTCAGCCCACGTGTCAACCACGTGTCAAAGCGTACATCTTTGGGGTAGTCGAACGCATCAACTTTACCAGTCGTCGGCATAAAATGATGCTGTGGATCTTCTGCAAACAGTCTCGCCTCAAACGCATGCCCATTAGCCGTAAAATGATGGCGTGGCAATGTAAAATCAGGATCCGCTGCCGCTTGGACCATCCACTCAACGAGATCGACCCCATAGACTTCTTCGGTGATCCCATGTTCGACTTGAATTCGGGTGTTAACTTCCAAAAAGTAAAAGGCCGCACCATGAACATCGTAAATAAATTCGACTGTCCCGATATTGTTATAATTGACCTGCTTAGCCAGCGCGACCGCCGCATGATGCATCGCGACCCGCAAGTTTTCAGGCAAGTCTGGTGCTGGCGCTTCTTCGACAACTTTCTGATTGCGTCGCTGCAATGAACAATCACGCTCACCGATCGCAACCACGTCGCCGTGACCGTCACCAAAGATCTGAACTTCAATGTGGCGCGCCAGTTGAATGTACTTTTCTAAGAAGACTTCTGAGTTGGCAAAATTGGCTTCTGCTTCTTGCCGCACCCGGGTAAAGCTAGTCTCAAGATCAGCCTGCGTCTGACATATTTGCATGCCAACGCCACCGCCGCCCGCACTGGATTTCAAGATAACCGGATAACCGATCTTGTCCGCAGCCGCCAACGCTTCTTCCAGAGAGGATAACAAACCTGAATGTGGCAACAAGGGTACCTCAGCCCTTTGCGCATAATCACGCGAAATATGCTTGAGGCCAAAGTCATGAATGATGCCTGAACGCGGCCCGATGAAGGCGATATGGTGGTCTTCACACGCCTTTGCAAATGCTGAATTTTCGCTCAGAAACCCATAACCCGGAATGATAGCATCGATCTGATGGTCCTCTGCGAGCTTGATAATCTTCTCACCATCCAAGTAGGTGGTTTGCGGACCGCCTTTACCAAGACATAACGCTTCATCAGCATTTTGCACATGGAGACTATCTGCATCCGCATCAGCATACACGGCAATGCTTTGAATGTGCATCCGGCGCAACGTGCGTTCGATGCGAACTGCGATCGCACCACGGTTAGCAATCAATATTCGCTTAAACATAGACTTTTCCCTCCTCAAGATTCAACGATATTATTCGGTGAATGCCTGATACTGCCACGTGTTTTCATAAGCCCGATAGTTTTCTGGACTGTGTTGTACTACCGGGTCACTGAGATCAGCCGCCGTCCCGGAAAATACTTCCATCAAGATAGGCGTCGCCGGATACTCTGGATTGGGATTGAGGCTGTTAGGGGTATTGGACAAGATCACGATCACATCCATATCCAGTCGTAGGGTTACCGCGGTGCCGGTCGAGTCTTTGGCGTCGTTATAGACCATCTTGCCATCAGCCTGAAAATCGACTCGCGAAAACAGATTGATGTTTGCCGTCATATCTCTACGCGTCATCCCTGAACGCATCAGCTCTTTCAAGAAGTTGTCATAACCGTTGGTATAATAATCGTTCTTATACTCTTGATAGGTCGACTCCCCATATTTGGCCCTGGTCAAAGCGGCGGTCGTCAGCCCCGTCACCGTATCATGCCAGCCATAAGAATCTGCGACGAAGCTCGCCAAAACGCGGCCATCATCGCTCATCACAGTGTTCCCAGTGGTCAGATATGCGGTATGCTGGGCCTTTAAGCTATCCGGCATATTGTAGCGCTCGCTAGTATCATGACTGTTGTAGAAGTTGATCGCCAAGTTAGCTTGCGGCCCTTGTGCAGTGAACCTCAGATACTTATTGCGACCAAAACTTGTCGAAAATTTCTCACCTGGACGGATAATTTCAGAATAAATTGGGGTCATAGCGACCGCTCCTTTCATATAGTGCTTCGTACTCAGTCCCAAATCGTCACTGCAACCGGCGTTGGATTCCAGCCATTGCATGGGTTATTGAGTTGAGGACAATTACTCATCAAAAACAGCACATCATGTTCCGCACGCATTTCAATGTAAGCCCCCGGATGGGAGATCCCATCAGAGAAGTCGAGATCCCCACTTGGGGTGATCGGCACGTTCATGAAGAAATTGATATTTGGCGCGAGATCACGCTTAGAAAAAATGTAATCGCCTGGATACTCGCCAATTTTTTTCATGAATGTGTCGCGACAATTATGCATATAGCGCTTTGCCAACGCGTAGCGTACCGTGTTACTTTGGGCCGAGCAGGAACCGCCGAGTGTATCGTGACTACCAACCGTATCAGCCGTGATCGTCACCATATTCCGCCCTGCTTCACTCTTGAGGATCGTTCCCGTCGTCAGGTAGAATTTAGCCTGGGCCGTCAGTGTTTGCACCGCACTGAAGTGATCTGCAGGATCATCTGCCATGAAGAACGTGGTGTCAGCACTTTGGTTTCCACCGATATCAGTGATTCGTAGTGTCTCCCCCGCTTTCACAAGGCCGAAATACCCGTCACCCGACAAGATCGTCTGATTCAGCCGTGCGTCATCTACTTTTAAGTCACTAGTTGTTGTGATTAATTCCATTGTCTCCAAGTCCTTTCATCTATGAACATCTAAATTGCTTCACCGATAGCACTGTGATTAGCAGCCAAGGTCGTCTTGACCTCTGTCACCAGCCGTTTAAATTTTGAGCTGTTTTTGAGAGTCAGCTCGCGCCCTAAAGGCAGATCGACTGGCATGTTCGCCACGATTTCACCGGGATGCGTTTTCATCACGATGACCCGCTGGGAAATAAAGACAGCCTCTTCAATATCATGTGTGATAAAAATCACCGTTGGCTTCTCGACTTGCCACAACTCCCGAACCAAAAGTTGCATATTCCCTTTGGTCGCCGGATCAAGCGCCCCAAATGGCTCGTCCATCAATAGCACTTCTGGCGTGTTGGCTAACGCGCGGGCGATGGCGACACGTTGCTGCATCCCCCCTGATAATTCGTTGGGATAACTATTCTTGAACTGCTGCAAATCCATCTTCTCCAAATAGTGATCGACCACGACATTACGGCGAATACGTGGCATCTTCTTCATCTTCAACCCGTACTCAATATTCTTCGCCACCGTCATCCACGGAAACAAGGAGTACGCCTGAAATACCAACCCGCGATCAGGTCCTGGTGCGGTGATCGCAGACGAATCGATCGTTACCGAACCGCTGGAAGCATGATCGAGTCCTGCGATCATGCGTAGCATGGTGGATTTGCCGCAACCAGAAGGGCCAACGATCGAAACGAATTCATTCTCTTTGATCGCTAGGTCGACATTACGCAACGCTAAGGTTTGATGCCGGCGACTGGTATACTGTTTCGTGACGTTTTCCAATGATATTTTGGCGTGCTGTTTAAATGTATGTTGCATAATCATCGATCCTTTCAATTTGTCCAAGGAAACAAGCGGCCGTTGATGAAGGCAAAGAGCCGATCTGTAATCAATCCCAAGACCCCGATCACCAAGATCCCCATGAAGACTTCATCGGTCTTCAAGAACCGTTGCGCCTTCAAAACGGCATATCCGAGCCCGGAGTTAGCAGCCACCAGTTCAGCTACCACCAGATAAGTCCACGCCCAGCCAAGGATCATCCGCAGCGTGTCCATTAAGCGCGGCAATGAATCGGGTAATACGATGCCAAAGATCACATGGCGCTGATTGGCACCTAAGGTATAAGCAGCATCGATATAGTTCTGCGGCGTCGCCCGAACATCGTCGACGACCATAGGAATGATCTGGAACAAGACCCCTAACAAGATAACGATCACCTTAGCGGCTTCGCCGATCCCCGCCCAGATCATGATCAGCGGCACAAACGCTGGCACTGGCATGTAGCGGAAGAATTCCGATAATGGCAAGATCAAGGCTTCAAGCGGCGTATACAGGCCGGCGAGAAAACCTAGCGGGATCCCAATGACAGCAGCTAGTAAGAAACCTTGCAGGATACGTTCTACACTGATGACCGTGTTGGCAACGATCGTGCCATCTTTAAGCCCACCGATGAAGGCCTGCCAAACAGATAGCGGCGTCGGCATGAAGATCGCCTGAATGTGTCCGAAGGTACAGATACTTTGCCAACCGATAAAAAGTAACAGGAACGCGCCGATGGCGATGCTCCAATACAATCGCTTTGAAATGGTTTGATGAATTCTCACGTGATCACTCCTTTAACCTCTCAATAACCGGATGCCTTATTCATGCGTTTGCCCTGTTTTAGTGTTGAGCACTCGCCAATGATGATCTTCTTGCTGCAGTTTATCGACAAACTCCGTATCAAAACTCGGCGCCGCAGTCGTCAACTGATGCTTGATCATCCCGTACCGATTGAGGAACTGAGCCGTCTGTAGCAGGGTGTAATTAATGTTGGTATAGTCTTGTTTCGTCGAGTGAAGCGCCGCATAGTTATCATTGACAGAAAACAGATGTGATCCCTTCATCGCAGTCGCCATATCAGCCGTGCTGAGATCAGCCCCTTTGGCCATATAGGCGATACCTTGCTTAGGATGTTGGGCATAATCGTTCATCCCTTTAAAGTACGCGGTCACGATCTTGCTGACTGCTTTATGCTGATGTTTGACAACATTCGCATGCATCATCAACACATCGGGGATCAGTCCTTTAATGTTAGCCGAACTATAAAGAAGATGATTCTTCTTGTTGCTCAGCGCATACCCCAACGACGGCTGCCACAACCCGGCGGCATCAGCTCGATTGGCGATCATTGCCGTGCCAGCGTTGTCCATCGTCATGTTAGTAAACTTAACATCCTTTTGACTCAGGCCCGCTCGCTGCAACGCCGTTAGCAAGAAGAAATGCTCGATCGTCCCAGTTTCGGTAACCACTTTGGCGCCTCTTAGATCTTTGAGACTGTGGTACTTCTTATTGGCGACGATCCCGTCAGCCCCTGCCGAGTTGTCATTGATCAAGACGATTTTGGAAGCGATCCCTTTTTCACGGCTGGGGATCGTATCACACAAGGCGGCGGCAACACCGTCGAGCTTGCCGCTATCATAGGCGGTCAGGGAGTCGCTGTAGGTGTTGAACCATACCAGCTTGACGTTGACCCCCGCTTTCTCAAATTCTTTAAACCCTTGAACGGCGTACCAGGTATACCACCCAGGATAGGCACTGATGCCGATCGTGATAGTCTTTTTATTGCTCTTGCTTTGACCACAACCGGCTAGTATCAGTAACATCATGCCTACCGTGAGCATGAAACAGGCTATTTTCTTCATGGTGGCGCCCCTTTCTCAGAAAAAATGGTAAAAAAATACACCGGAAGCCATTTGCACCCTATGACCTTACAGTGCTAAACAGATTATTCCCGGCGGAATTTATTTAAAAATATATTTTTCTAATTGATGTGTCTATCATAGCAACGTTAGCTAAGACCTACAATCGATTTTGTCACCTTTTGTCACAGCAAATACAAAATTTTCTGAAATCGTACTTTGACGCAAAAAAAGAAGGTGAGCCCTCGCTCAACCTCACCTTTCTTACAAACGTTTCCGCCGCCAATATTCCCGTGCGTAGTAAAACCCATAACACAGCAGTACAAACGGCACCATATAATAAAGCGATGGCCGCTGGGTGGGATCAAACACCACCAAGACACACGACAGCAGACTCATGCCAAACGCCAACCACGGTACGACCGGATACCAAGGCATCTTGAACTTCAGCTCAGACACTTGATGGCCTTCTGCCAGCCAACGCTTGCGGAAGTTCAACGCAGATAACGCGATGACCATCCAGACGATCACAACTGCCAAGCCGGAGATCGATACCAACACCAGATACACGGTGTCTGCCGCAACGACGCTAGATAACAGCGCCAAGATCCCACCGACCATGCTGATGCAAAGCGCCCGCAACGGGACCCCACGATGATTGGTCCGGGCAAACTTGGGACTGATCATCCCTTCGTTGGCCAGCGACCAGAGCATCCGCGTTGAGGCATACAACCCCGAGTTGGCCGCTGACATGATTGCCGTTAAGACCACAAAGTTCATGATGTCGCCGGCATAAGGTAAGCCAATGCTTTCAAACACCAAGACGAACGGACTCTTCGTCACGCCGGCCTGTTGCCAAGGGATCAAGGCCGCCATCACAAAGATGCTGCCGATGAAGAAAATAATCAACCGCAACAACGTCGTGTGGATCGCTTTAGGAATATTATGTTCCGGATCCTTGGTCTCCCCGGCGGTGACCCCGATCAGCTCAGTGCCAGAAAACGCAAAATTCACCGTCAACATTGTCGTGAATACGCCTTTGAATCCCGTCGGAAACAGCCCGTCTTTGACTAAATTATGCAAACCAGGCGCGCTTTTGCCGCCTGCCATCGGCAAGATCCCGACGATCGCTAGCGCCCCTAACACGATAAACGCAATGATTGCGATCACCTTGATGCTCGAAAACCAGAATTCCGCCTCGGCAAAAAAGCGCACCGATAACGCATTGACGGTGAAGATCACGACCATGAACAAAGCACTCCACAGCCAAGAAGGACTGTGCGGGAACCAGGTGCGCATGATCAACCCGGCGGCGGTGAACTCTGAGCCCAGTGCCACCGTCCATGTCAGCCAGTACAAGATGGCGGTCGTGAAGCCGGTTCCAGGCCCGATAAACTTGTCTGCATAGACGTGAAACGATCCCGTTTCCGGCATTGCCACCGACAGCTCGCCCAGACACAACATCACCAGATACACAACCACCGCTCCGATCGCATAAGCGAGGATGGTACCGATCGGGCCCGCCTGATGGATCGTATAGCCGGAGCTCAGAAACAGCCCCGTTCCGATCACGCCGCCTAAAGAAATCATCAATAGGTGTCGCGATTCCATTTTTCGTTCCAGTTGTGTATGTTCGGCCAAAATATCTTCTCCTAATTTATTGCCACAGTTTGCGCGCAGTCGATAATTAGATTAACATTAATGACCAGTGAAAGTAAAAGAAGAAATCAGGTTAGCTTATGCCCACATTCAATGACTTGCTTCAAAATCACCGCGTTTTGATCAACGACGGCGCCATGGCGACCGAGCTGGAAAAAGCCGGCGTCGACACCAATAACGCCTTATGGTCAGCGATGGCCTTGCTCTCCGATCCGCAAGCTGTCGTCGCCGTTCACCGCAGTTATTTCGAAGCCGGTGCCAACATCGCGACGACTAATTCCTATCAAGCCAATCCGCAAGCCTTCGCCAAACTCGGGCTGGCTGACACGGAATCTGATCATCTTATCCAACAAACCGTGGTGCTCGCCCAACAGGCTCGCAGCGAATACCTCTCCACCCATCCCGAGCGCGCCGGTGAATTATTGATCGCCGGTTCGATCGGGCCTTATGGGGCTTATCTTGCCGACGGGAGTGAGTACACCGGCGACTATGCGCTCACCGGCGTTCAGTATTGCGATTTCCACCGCCGCCGTCTGCAACTGTTGGCCGCGGCCGGTGTCGACTTCTTCGCGCTAGAAACCATGCCCAACATCCAAGAACTGCAGGCGCTAGTCGGGCTGTTGCACCACGAATTCCCGGCCATGACCGCCTGGGCGTCGTTGTCCGGCGGAGAATACCACGACCGTCTCTGCGACGGCACACCGCTTGCCACCGTCTGCAAGCTGTTGAACGCCAGTGACCAAATCGGCGCCATCGGCATCAACTGCACCGCAATGACCAACATTTCTGCGACACTGGCCACCCTGCGGCCGCTCACCGCCAAGCCGCTGGTGGTTTATCCTAATAACGGCGATCGCTATGATCCCACCGATAAGTCTTGGCAGCCTAATCCTGACGCGCCGAGTTTTGCCGCCCTCGCCCCACAGTGGCAACAAGCCGGCGCCAGCATCATCGGTGGCTGTTGCCGCACGACACCAGAAGACATCCGTGCCATCGCTGAGAGTTGTCGCTAACCATAGCCACAAAAACAGCGAGCAAGTCGCAAAAATCGACTTGCTCGCTGTTTTTATCTTCCGATTATTCTAACGCTTTTAACGCGGCCGCAGGGACATCGGCTTTGGCGACGGTGTGCAGGCCTTTGGTGACGCGCTTGGCCGAGACTTTGGCGGTCACGTAACTGCCTGGTGTCAGCGGTGTCGGATTGGTGCTTTCAGCAGAGTCCCAGGCCACATGCTTGACGTTGCCGTCTGCATCAGCCCAGGTGAAATCATAGCTATAGTAATACACTTGCTGACCGTTTTTCTTGTAGTCGCCACCGCCATCGGTCTTGGACTTATGTTTGACCGGCTCCGGCACAACGGCATAGTTGGTGGTGCCGTTATATGTCGAGTTCCAATACGAATAAGCCTTATACCCACCGAATGCGACGATGACTAACACAACGATCCCGATGATCGCCTTACGCATAAGATCACGCTCCTTCATGATTGCTTAACTTCATTATCGCATGATGATCTGCGTAAACGCCACGAACAGTTTTGTCACCTCAGTCACCTAGTATTCTCCTTTGATCACGAAGAAACTACCACGAATGGTGCCGGCCAGCTTAGACTTTTGGCGGGCAAACTTGAACTTGCCCTCTAATTCAGCCGGCACCGCCATGCCGTCGCTTAACTTGATCCCGACGGCGCGCTTGCCACTAGCCGCCAACGTGTACAACACGTTGATCTCAAGACCGTCTTCATAGAACACATGCGTCCAGCGCACACCTTGGACTTCCAGCTGGCTGACTTCAAGGGGCTTGGCGGCAAAATGCAGCTCGCGTTCTGCCAAGATCTTCTCGACATATGCAACAAGGTCCGCCCTGTCAGCAGCGGGTTCAGTCACAAAAGGAAGCTTGTACTTGTTCCAGAAATAGCGGGCTTCGTTGGCCCGCAACCCGGCCAACGCCACCGCATTGGGAGAAGATTCTAGTCCGATCGTTGAAACGTTCTTAAAATCGACTTGATCAACCATAAGTCACCTCATTCAATTTTTCTTCAGGATAAGCTAGTCACACAGTTGCGTCAACACAGCCGCCAACCGCGTCTGCAAGGCGGCACTTTGTTGCGGCAAAAAATGGGCGAAGCTCATCCGCAACTGGTTGTGGTGGGTCCCAAACAAGAAATCCGGCCGCACCAGCACCTTGGCCTGCAAAAACGCCTGATAGTCTGCCGCCTTGAGCTGCCGGTCGCAATGGATCGTGACCCAAAAATGGTTGTTTGCCTGCGGTTCTTGATAGCTGATCTGACCTGCCGTAACCGCAGGCGCCAAGGCAGCCGCGAGCGCCGCTTGCCGCTCTTGAAGCTGGCGTTGCTGGGCAACCAGTGCCTGTTGCAAGTTAGGTTGTTGCAACAACAACACCGCTAACTGCTGCGGGAAAACGCTCAGCTCGGCCTCCATCTGTTGGCGGATCTGAGCCAAGCGTTGCGTGACCCCCGGCGGTGCGATCAGCCACCCGATACGCGTATGTGACCCTAAAAGCGGTGATAAGGTCCCGATATACAACACATTTTGCGGATCCAACGCATATAAAGCCGGCGGTGCCGCTTGGCCCAAGGCGGCGTTGATGCCCAGCTGATCGTCTTCGACCAGCGGCAGATGCAACGCGCGACACGTCACCAACAGTCGCTTCCTGGCCGCCAGGCTCATCGTCGTCCCGGTCGGATTTTGCCCGGTGGGATCGACGAATAAGAAGCGCACATGGTGGCGGTGATAAACATCACGCAGCGCCTGCAGATCCAGCTCGCCATCAACCAACGGCACGCCGTAGATCCGGATCCCCGCCGCTTGAAACAAGGTCAGCTGATAAAAATACGACGGCGAGGCCACCGCGATCGCGTCCCCATCAGACAACAGCCCTTGCGACAACAAATAAAACGCCTGCTGGGCCCCGGATGTGATCAACACCTGGCTTGCCGTCAGCTGTTGCCCCAGCCGTGGCCTTAACCGTGCCACCACCGTATCTTTGAGCATCGGGTCGCCTGTGATATCGACGCGCCGCTCTTGGGCATACAACGCCGCCACCGATAGTCCCTGTGGTGCCAGTGGCAAGGCCAACTGGCTCGTGATCGTCGAGTCTGCCAGGTTGATCGCGTCAGCAACTTGGCGCACCCTGGCCAGCCGCACCGTGAACGGATCAGGACCCAGCAACCGGTTCGTCGAGAGATAATCGTGCCAGCGTGTTGGCGTCGCCACACCCCATTTGTCGCTGTTCACCCACGTTCCGCTACCGACACGGCGCGCCAACATCCCCGCGCTGACCAACTCGGCCAGCGCGTGCTGGATGGTCGAGCGGTTGAGCCCCAGTTGCTTTGCCAGCGCCCGCTCGGCCGGCAATTTTTCACCGGGCAATAATTCCCCAGCGTCGATGCTATTGGTAATCAGGTTGATCACCCGCAGATAAGCGGGCTGCGACCCTTGTGGTAATTGCCAGCGCATGATAGCCTCCATTAATTTCCCAGGAAATAATCACTCAGATCCGCAACCATATCCCCAACCCCATCGTCACCAGCTGGATCCCAGCGAGAATCACGTTAATCTTGACCGAGGCGATAAAGGTCTCTGTTTTGCTCGGTTTCGCGATGAAAGATCGCGCCTGTTGGACCACCAACGGCACACTTAGCAGCGTCAACAACGTCAAGCGTGGCAGCCAACCCAGAAAAGCCGCCACGCTCATACTTCCGATTCCCAACCAGTATAAGCCAATAAACAGGCGGATCGCACCGGATCGATGCCAATAATATAAGATCGTTTTGCGTCCCAGCGTGTAGTCTTCCCGCTCGTCGGCAATATTGTTGGCCAACATGATATTGGCCGTGGTCGCCTGTAAGATCCCACTGGCAATCAATACCTGGCCAACCGAACGCCAGTCAAGTGTCATCACATCGAACGCGTTGACATACACTGCCAACAGATAGATCACAAACCCCATGGTGAACCCAGAGAAGAATTCACCTGTCGGGGTTTTTGACAATGGATAGGGGCCATCAGCATAACAATAGCCAACCACAAAAGAAAATAGCCCCATCACCAACAACGGCCAGCCTGTTTTTACGGTCAACCACACCCCCAGCACGGCCGATATGAGAAACATTACCGCGATGAAACGCTGCACCGCTTTGAGACTCAAACCCGCCTTGCCGATAATGTTAACATGCCGCCGGTAGTCAGCGACGGTGGCCTCTGGCGCACGCTTATAGTCTTCATAGTTCATATTGGTGTCTTCTGTGATGTTGAATAGCAACATCGCAATGAAATACACCACCAATAAGTCAAGATGGACTTGGTGATAGCGCCAGTACGCATAAAGCGTACCGGTGAGGCACGGAAAAATAGAAATCAATTTAGAGCGAATTTCAATTAACTTCAAATAGGCGCTCAGTGGCGTTTTTTTCACCATCAGCTTCCCCCTCAATCCGTCGTTGATAGTCAGTGCCATCATAATATCACAAGTGGCAAGATATAAAAATACAATCGTTTTCTTGAAAATAGAAACATCTTAAGTGAAATCACAATTAGTAAGAATATACCACGATAATTAAAAGAATAATGATACCAGCATTGATGAATGATAGCCGGATTTAGGATAAAATCCAAGGTGTTACATCTCTAGAAAGCGATTGCAATACTTTGGAGGGGAAAGCTATGCCATCATCAATAACCGATCCATACCGGCGGCTCCGGCGAACACTGTTGATCATTCTCGTAACCGTGTTTTCTGTTTTGATCGCCGGCGGGCTCTTGATTTTCAAGAGCGAAGCGCCGCGACCAGCGCGCATCGTTGATAACAACGGAACAGAGCTGGTCTCACACAAGCAACTCATCTCTGGCCAGGCCGTCTTTGAGCGCTACGGGCTAGCCGATTACGGGACCTATCTGGGGAACGGGTCCTATCTGGGTCCCGACTACACGGCACAAGGGCTACATGTCTATCTGAAAGGGATGGATAATTACTACGCTCAGAAACTTTTCCATCGCAACTGGCAGCAACTTAACGAAGTCCAACAAGACGGGATCAAAGGCAAGGTCAAATCAGAGATCCGCGTCAATCGCTACACGAAATCTACAGATACTTTAACGCTGACCGCGGCTCAGGCTGCCGGCTTGCGTTATCTCAGCACCTACTACGAGAAACAATTCGTCAATAATCCCCGGCAAGCGGGGCTACCTGAGAATCTGATCAAGCGTCAGGAAACCACGAACTTCATGACCAAAGGCGACAAGGTGAAACATCTGTCCTATTTCATTTTTTGGGGCGCATGGTTATCATCGACGAACCGGCCAGAGCGCAATTTTTCGTACACAAACAACTGGCCCTACGATCTCGATGCCGGCAACGTGATGCCATCAGCGGCAATGTTATGGACGGCACTGTCTGTGGCATTACTAGTCGGCGCCACCGGCGTTATCATTTGGTTTGAACGCCGCTTCAACTTGGACATGGATTTTGCTTACGCCCCTGGCCAAGAACCGGTGATCGATCCCGACCAGGCGATTTCAAAATCACAACGCAAGGTCGCTAAATTCTTCTTGATCGTTATGGCGATGTTTGTCGTTCAGATCATGCTCGGGGAGCTGATGGCGCATTACTATGTCGAAAACGAGTTCTTCGGCATCCCTATCCAAAACGTCTTCCCATTCAACCTCGCGAAGACCTGGCATCTACAACTGGCAATCTTTTGGATCGCGACCTCTTGGCTTGGCGGCGGGATGTATATCGTCCCTCGCGTCTTAGGCCACGAACCGAAAAAGCAAGGCCTCTTGGTCGACATCTTGTTTTGGGCACTGCTGGTGGTTGTCGGCGGCTCGATGCTCGGTGAATGGGGTGACATCCTCGGCTTGATCAAGAAAGGCTGGTGGCTATTCGGCCACTCCGGTTGGGAATATGTCGAAATGGGCAAATTCTGGCAACTGCTGTTCATTGCCGGCATGGCCTTATGGATCGTGATCTTATTGCGCGGTTTCATCCCGGCTATCCGGCGTAAAGGCAATGCCGGAACCAGCACCGACCGCACCCGCTTGACGACCCTGCTATTGATTGGGGCGCTGGCGATCCCCGCCTTTTACCTCGCCTCCCTGTTTATCATGCCTAACTCTCACGTGACCTTCGCGGATTACTGGCGCTGGTGGATCGTCCACCTGTGGGTCGAAGGGATCTTTGAAGCCTTCGCGGTGATCCTGATCGGCTGGTTGATGGTCGACATGAAACTCACCACCAGCCAGTCCACCATCCGGGCGCTGTACTTCCAGTTGATCCTACTGTTAGGCTCTGGTGTCATTGGTACCGGCCATCACTTTTTCTGGCAAGGTGACAACAGTATCTGGCTGGCGTTGGGTGCTTGCTTTTCCGCGCTGGAAGTCATTCCCTTATCACTTTTGGTTTGGGAAGCCTATACGCACTACCGCGTGTTTAAAAAGTCGAACATCGAATTTCCTTACAAAGGCACGTTCATCTTCCTCGCCTCGACCGGTGCTTGGAACGCATTGGGCGCTGGGGCCTTGGGCTTTTTGATCAATGCGCCAGCCATCAATTACTTCGAACACGGTACCCAATGGACGGCCGCCCATGCCCATGGCGCGATGGTCGGCGTCTACGCCTTCTTGAGCTTGGCCGTGATGCTTTACGTCATGCGCAACGTCACCAAGCAGGAATTCTGGACCCCTAAGGTTGAAAAATGGATCCGGTGGGCAGCAGGCTTGTTGAATGTCGGTCTGCTTGGGATGGTCTTCATCTCTTTGATGCCGGTCGGTTTCTTGCAACTCAAAGATGCCTTAGAGCATGGCTACTGGCACGCACGCCTGCTCAGCTTCTATCACGACCCGCTCGTTGCCAAACTATTGTGGGCACGGATGGCGCCGGATCTGGTCTTCACCACCGGCGTGGTGATTTTATTGGTCCTGGTCTTTCGAATGATGTTCCATCTCAAGCCAGCAGAAGACGACAAGATGGCCAAAACCGTCAAGGATTGGGATAAACAATAATACTGATTAGGCGGGCACTTGCTCGCCTAATTTTAATGTCGCGATGCCGACAATATTTCTCCGTCTGCACAATTGGGTGGTTTTTTTACCAGCCAATTGGCCCTGTTCAGTCTGCCATTCCTCCCTTATGCTAGAAACACTTTATCAATTGAGGTGGAAAAATATGGCAGAAACTGGAACAACTCTTGTTAAGCGCGGCATGGCGCAGATGCAAAAAGGCGGCGTCATCATGGATGTCGCCAACGTGGAACAGGCAAAGATTGCAGAAGCCGCTGGTGCAGTGGCGGTCATGGCACTCGAACGCGTCCCGTCAGACATCCGCGCCGCCGGTGGCGTCGCCCGCATGTCTGACCCGGCGATGATCGAAGACATCATGGCCGCCGTATCGATCCCGGTGATGGCAAAAGCCCGCATCGGCCACATCGCAGAAGCTCGCATTCTCGAGGCGATCGGTGTCGATTACATCGATGAATCCGAGGTGCTGACACCTGCCGACGATCACTATCACATCGATAAGCGCGATTACAAGGTACCTTTTGTCTGCGGCTGTCGTGATCTCGGTGAAGCCCTCCGGCGGATCGCTGAAGGGGCCTCGATGCTACGGACCAAAGGCGAACCTGGCACCGGCAACATCGTCGAGGCCGTCCGCCACATGGAGCGGGTCAACGAAGACATCGCCAAGGTGCACGCGGCTTCTGAAAATCAGCTGGTCACCCTCGCCCGCGATTACCGCGTCCCGCTCGATCTGCTCAGGGAGGTTTATACCACGGGCAAGCTGCCCGTCGTCAACTTCGCGGCAGGTGGTGTCTCCACGCCTGCCGACGCGGCCTTAATGATGAATCTCGGCGCCGACGGCATCTTCGTTGGGTCTGGGATCTTCAAGTCAGAAAATCCGGCCAAGTTCGCCAAAGCCATCGTCACCGCCACCGCGCATCCGACCGATTATGCGTTGATTGCTGAAGCTTCCAAGCACCTAGGCAAGCCGATGCGCGGGATCGAACTCAGTACCTTATCCGAAGCTGATAAGATGTCCGAGCGTGGGATCTGAGCAGGCCATTATTATATAGAAGGTGACATTCAATGACAATTGGTGTATTGGCGCTTCAAGGCGCTGTTTCAGAACACATTGCCGCCTTGCATCAGCTTGGCGCAACAACACGAGAGATCCGCGAACCTCAGGACTTGCACGACATTTCTGGGCTAGTGCTACCAGGCGGCGAAAGCACAACGATCCGAATGCTCTTAGAACGCGAAAACATGATGGCCCCGATCAAGCAATTGATCACAGATGGGCTCCCAGTTTTTGGCACCTGTGCCGGGATGGTCTTGCTCGCACAACCAGAAGCCTTCAATGCGCTACCCGCTCAGGTCCAGCGCAACGGTTTCGGTCGCCAGCGCGAAAGCTTTGAAGCCGATCTGGTCGTCGAAGGCCTGGCGACGCCGTTTCCCGGCGTCTTCATCCGCGCACCGTATTACCAGAGTGTCGACCCAACGGTTTCGGTGTTGGCCACAGTCGGTGAAGGCCGCATCGTCGCGGCAAGCTACAAGCACCTCTTAGTGACCGCCTTCCATCCGGAGCTGACCTCAGATTTACGGTTGCACCAACGTTTCTTGGCGCTGGTGGGGGCTTAACCATACAAAAATGGCTGACGAATATTTTCGCCAGCCATTTTTGTGTCTTCTAAGGAACTTGATTTTCATGCCAAGCGCGGCAACTCCGGCCTGTCGAAGTAATAACCTTGCAGATATTGAGCGTGCATGACCCGGATCGCAAAATCAGCATCAACGCTATTTTCAATGCCAGTCACAATCAACCCATACTGCTTACTGCGCTTGCGCCATTGGGTGATCTCTTCGTCTCCGGGGCCGTTAGGGTAACGCCGACGCAGATTGGCACAGGAGACCTTGAGCAGGTCGACCACCTCAAGATATTTTCTTAAGATTTCCAAAGGCAAATTAGCATCAAGGTTGATCAAGGCAATACTCATGCCTCGCTTATGATAGCGCGGCGCTTCTTCATGCAATAGTTGCGGATCGATCGAGTGGTCGACTTCCACGATCAAGGTAGCCGACACCGCTTGTTTCTCGATGAATGCGGCTAACCGCGCCGGGGTCTCAGCGTTTGTCAGCTGTAGCGGGGTCAAATGCAACATCACCAATCGGCTTTCACCCGCATCCAACAGCTGCTGGATGTAGTCCAGCTGGGCATCGATCGGTAGCGTAAACTTGGTGGGAAAATTCCAGCGATCATGGTCATATTCATATCGTGCCAACAACACCTCTTGGGCGACAACGGCTTGGTCTTTTCTGGCATCGATCACTTTCTGGCTGATCAATGTCCGCGTAGCCAGCACGTGATGGCGGACGTTAGAATTAAGTGTATGCTCGCCGATCGTGATCGCATTGCGACCATTATGTTTGCTCTGATACAAGCTGGCATCGGCCCGGGCAAAAACGTCATCGAACCGTTTGTCATCTGGCTTTAACTCCGCGACTCCGATTGACAGGGTCGCTTTAATCGCATACGCCCCCGCCGTAAATTGTTGCGACTGGACAGCCTTCCAAACTGCCAACACGATTTCTTGGACAGCATCGAGGTTAGTGTTGATGAACACGATATTGAATTCCTCGCCACCGGTACGGTATAGCGAATGCTGGCCAACGTGGCGCTGCAATTCGTCTGCGATTGTCCTTGCTACCCCGATCAAGACTTCATCGCCGGCCAGGTGTCCGTAATGATCGTTGATCTGCTTGAAGTGATCGATATCGATCGCCGCAACCGTCAGATGATAGCCTTTGTCACGCGCTTCTCGGAAAAAGCGCGTCACGTCACGCCGATAGATCGAGGCGCTTTTGGCGTTAGTCAGGCTATCATATTAGGCCAGTTGCGCGTTAGCCGCATTCTGCAGGTCCACCTGATGGTCGTGGGCCAGCGTAAAGGCCGTCACGATCACCATCACCAAGTACATCGAAAGCCCCTGCCAGACGATCATTGGCGTGATCACAAGTCCCGCAGAATGTGGTGGTAAAAGCGTCCAGAAACAAACGCCTAGATACAGATAAGCCAAAGTATGCCGCACAACATGGTAGCGGATCTGACTGCGCCAAACCCGAAAAACGACGAGCCCGATTGCCATGCCGATCAATGCGATCGTGAACTGTGGGCGGTCATAATACCCCATGTGGTGCATCAACAAAACATCTGCGATTCCCAACACCCGGATCCCATACTCGCCCAAGTTAATGTTTTGATCTAACAAGATGAACGTGAGCACAAACAGTCCCATGTTATGAAACATCAATCCACTGGCATTGGTGAACACAAGCCAGCCTACCATATGTAACCCAGTACCGATGCCGATGGCCCCAACCATCATCGCGATCCGCATCACCCATTGCATCACCGGCTTATCCTTAAGCCTAACGAGCGCATATTGCCAAAAGCGGCGATAATAATTGATAAAGCCTGATGCAAACATGAATGTGATCAACAATTGTGCAAACCACACCGACGTGCTAAGTGGTGCCGTCCCCCGTGTCACGACATGTGTGCTCATATCCATATTCACACAAGTCCCCCCAATACAAATGCCAAAATATCGACCGATAGATAATCTGTTATAGTATACCGCATCTAAAGAGAAGATTAAAGTTTGCTGTGTTACTCATCTCGCGTGATATTTCCTGGGAAATACACCCCGGAAACCCGATCATCTGGGCATTTCAGCGGTGGCCTAGTCCGCTGGGGACTGTATTGACAAGATACCTTGCTGCTGACAACCGTACTCTCCATCTCACGTACAAAAAAGCGTCTCCGGCACGCACCCTTTCTAAGAGTCGTGTGTCAGAGACGCTATTTGTTTGAGCCGCTTAGTGAACTAACATCCGTTTCACGCCGCGCTTGTCATAATCGCGCTGATAGTTGCACAAAGCGGTGTAGATCTTCGCGGCTTCTTCGTCATTGCCGCGTAACTCGTACATCCCAATCACCGGGGAGTTGTAACGCCGCGCGTAGTGTTTGGCGGTCAAGCCAAACTGGGCGTTGAAGTTACGGTTGCCGCTACCGATGATGCCCAACAGATTATCGGTATTGCCGGCATCCAGCTCGTCACGAAAATCTAAGGTCATGACTTCTTTGTAGCCGTTGTTGATGCCGTCGCCACCATCGAGATAGGTGGGCACCATGGCGAAAAACGGTTTGTCCATGATCTCGACGTCGACGGATTCGCTGTATTCGACCGCGTTGATCTCGGGATTGGCAGCGTCTATTTCATGTTGCTTGGTAGCATAGGCTACCAGCCGCTTGGCAAAGGCGCGGGTGTTGCCGGAAATCGACACATAAAAAAGGTTGATCATTTGTTATCGCCTGCTTCCGGGTCAGAGATGACATCGATGTTGTAATCGTCATCGCTCATCGCTTCGACTTGGCCGAGCAGATAGCCGTTGCCGACTTGCGAGAAGAAGTCATGGTTGGAGGTGGTCGTGTTGATCCCGTTCATGATGATCGGGTTCACATCAGAAGCCGTTGTCGGGAACATGCCGTCTTTGCCGAGGTTCATCAAGGCCTTGTTGGCGTTATATTCGACGAACGTCATGACCTCTTTGGTCCAGCCGACCTGGTCGTAGCAAAGCGCCGCGTATTTTTCCTCGTTGTCGTACAACTTATATAAGAGATCATAAGCCCAGTCGTCTTGCTTTTGCTTTTCCGCATCAGACAACTGGTTGTAGCCGATCTGGTACTTGTAACCGATATAAGTGCCATGGACACTTTCGTCGCGAAGGATCAACTTGATGATCTCGGCAACGTTATTCAGCTTGTTATTACCCAGGTAATACAGCGGGGTGTAGAAACCGGAATAAAAGAGGCACGTTTCGAGGAAGACGTTGGCGACCTTCTTGTGCAAGGGATCTGGATCGTTGCGGTACAAGTCGACGATCCACTGCGCCTTGTTTTGTAGGTATTCTTCGGAGTCAGACCACTGGAAGATCTCATCGATTTCAGGCTGGGTGTTCAGCGTGGAGAAAATGGTCGAGTAAGACTTCGCATGGACACTTTCCATAAACTGGATGTTGTTCAGCACCGCTTTTTCGTGAGGGGTGACGGCGCCGGTCGTCAAAGCCCGCATCCCGTCTTGGCTTTGCACGGTGTCTAACAGCGTCAAGCCCCCGAAAACATGCCCGACCACCCATTGATGGGTGCTGTCGAGTTCACGCCAGTCGTCCATATCGTTAGACACCGGAATCCGGGTATCCAACCAGAACTGCTCGGTTAATTTCTCCCATGTCGCCTTGTCGACAGCGTCGGAGACGCGGTCCCAGTTAATCGCCTGATAATTTTCCATAATGTGATGTGCTCCCTCTCTGATTAGGTGTTAAAATGTCACTTGCGCGCTAATTTTACCACAGCTATGCACAAGCCGCTAAACGCAATATGTTGCCTAGCGTTTGACCCTAAACACAATATACAGTATTATAGCATTATTCTCAATTACTTACTTTAAAGGAGCAACAGTCATGGGCCTCAAAGCGATCGATCCAGAGCAAGTCACCTATTTCAAACTCAATAACGAGATTAATATTCCCGTGAACGGCCAGATTCCGTTGAACAAAGACAAAGAAGCGCTGGCCGCATTCTTCAATGAAAACGTCGAACCCAACACCATGAAATTCGACTCGCTTCAAGCGCGCCTCGATTACTTGGTGGCCAACGACTACTATGAAGCGGACTTTCTTAACAAATATTCCCTCGCCTTCAAACAAGAGCTGACCGATTACTTGGCCAACCAAGGCTTCCACTTCCAGTCCTTTATGGCTGCCTACAAATTCTATGCGCAGTATGCCTTGAAGACCGACGATAACGAAGCTTACCTCGAATCTTTTGAAGACCGCGTATTTGCCAACGCCTTGTTCTTCGCCGATGGTAACGAAGACCTCGCCCGCTCACTCGCTGATGAAATGATCCACCAGCGCTACCAGCCGGCAACCCCAAGCTTCCTGAACGCCGGCCGCGCCCGTCGTGGCGAGCTGGTGTCTTGTTTCCTGCTACAAGTTTCCGACGACATGAACTCGATCGGCCGCGCGGTCAACTCCGCCTTGGAGCTTTCCCGAATCGGTGGCGGCGTCGGCATCACGCTGTCCAACCTGCGTGAAGGTGGCGCTCCGATCAAAGGTATCGAAGGCGCTGCTTCCGGTGTGTTACCTGTCATGAAGTTGCTGGAAGATTCCTTCTCGTATTCCAACCAGCTCGGCCAGCGCCAAGGCGCCGGCGTCGTTTACCTGAACGTTTTCCATCCTGATATCATCGCCTTTTTAGGGGCCAAGAAAGAAAACGCGGATGAAAAATACCGTCTAAAGACCCTGAGCCTCGGTGTAATCGTGCCTGACAAGTTCTATGATCTGGTGAAGGCTGACGCAGACATGTATCTGTTCTCCCCATACTCTGTCGAACGCGAATACGGCCAGCCATTTTCTTACATCGACATCACCAAGGAATACGACAACCTGGTTGCCAACCCTAACATCACCAAGAAAAAGATCCGCGCCCGCGATCTGGAAACCGAGATCTCCAAGCTTCAACAAGAATCCGGCTATCCTTATATTTTGAACGTGGACACCGCCAACAGTGCCAGCCCGATCGCCGGCAAGATCATCATGTCCAACCTTTGCTCAGAGATCATGCAGGTGCAGACGCCTTCTGTCTTGAACAACCGCCAAGAATACGACGTGATGGGTACCGATGTTTCTTGCAACCTCGGCAGCACCAACATCCCGAACCTGATGAAGACCAAAGACTTCGAGAAGTCTGTCGACGCGATGGTGCGCGCCTTGACCTTCGTCACCGACCACAGCGAGATCGACGTTGTGCCATCTGTTCAAAACGGCAACGACCTCGCCCACTCCATCGGCTTAGGCGCCATGGGCCTCCACACGTATTTCGCGACCCACCACATGCACTACGGTTCACCCGAATCACTGGACTTCACCAACCAGTACTTCTTGTTGCTGAACTACTACACGCTCAAGGCATCCAACAAGATCGCCCGCGAACGCAAGCAAGTGTTCCATAACTTCGAAGCTTCCAAGTACGCCGATGGTTCCTACTTCGACAAGTACATCGACGGCGACTGGGGCTTCAAGTTCGATTCTGTACGGGACCAATTCGCCGGCATCGCTATTCCGACCAAGGCTGACTGGGAACAACTCAAAGCCGACGTCATGGCTGACGGCTTGTACCATCAAAACCGGATGGCCGTTGCGCCAAACGGTTCGATTTCTTACATCAACGACACCAGCTCTTCCTTACACCCGATCGTTAACCGGATCGAAGACCGTCAGGAAAAGACCATCGGGACGATCTACTACCCCGCATCTGGTTTGGCCAACGACACCCTCCCTTACTATAAGAGTGCTTACGATACCAACATGTGCAAAGTGATCGACGTCTACGCCGCGGCCCAACAACACGTCGACCAAGGAATGTCCATGACCTTGTTCATGCGCTCCACGATCCCAGAAGGCCTCTACCCATGGAAGGAAGGCCGCACCGACAAAATGACCACCCGCGACCTCAACATCCTGCGTAACTATGCGCACGCCAAGGGCATCAAGTCGATCTACTACATCCGCACCTTCACCGACGATGCAGAAGAAGTCGGCGCCAACATGTGCGAAAGCTGCTCGATCTAAACCAGAGCGAAGTGGCGCGCACTTAGCGGGTCAGGTAGCCTAGCCATTTACAATTGGGGCAGGTTTTGCCCCGAGTGCAAATGGCGTAGCTAGCTGTACCCGCGTTGCGCCACGTAGCTCGACGACCAGAGCGAAGCAAAGCGATTTTAGGAGGAGTCTGAGTTGGCCTAGGTACGTGCGGCGTCAGCCGTGCGTGACTGGGACAGCTCAGACAGCCCTCCGTTGCTTTGCATAGCTCGACGATACCAGAGCGAAGTGGCGCGCACTTAGCGGGTCAGGTAGCCTAGCTATCGTGCTTGGGGCGGTTCTTAGCCCCGAGTGCAAATGGCGTAGCTAGCTGTACCCGCGTTGCTTTGCATAGCTCGACGACCAGAGCAAGTAATGTCTTAATCTCCTCCCCAAATACTGATCCACCTTCTCTATTCCCACCATCGCTCGCAGATGGTGGGATTTTTTTCGGGCATACATTTACATTGTAACTTTTTCGTTAAGATAGTCACTGATCACTTAAAATCGCTTAACCTTCTTCGCATCTGCTGCCTGAACTTGTTACAATATAGTTATCAATTCTTTGGGAGGTAATTAGTATGGGAATTACTACGTTATTTAACCATGAAGCTCGTGAACGTCGCGCTGTTGAGAAGCAGCTGTTTTCCAAACTTGCTCGCAATGGCTATCCGCAAACCGCTTTACTCATGGAAGACGGCCTCCAAAAAGAAGACGACGGTTATCGCTTGTTCTTCGACACTTGGGAAAGTGATGAACACTACGTCGCCACTGCTACCAGAGCCGGCAAAACCTGGCGGATCACCTTGCAGATTGGTGATCGAACCCCTCAACGTCTCAATTAAAGCAAAATAGGACTGGCCGCAGCCAATCCTATTTTTTTCGTCCTTATTTAACTTATCCGATCGTTCTGTGACATGGTAGAACAGGCAATCAGATCTTTTGTTGAACCTCATCGATCGTGACCACGAGGACCCGGGTCACCCACGGGAACTGCGCTTTCTTCTGCTCGAAGGCAGGGCCGTGATCAATGAATTCGCCGGTACCATGGACGTGAAAGCCTGCGCCTGGACCGACTGTGCCAATCACTTCTTTGGATCCGAACGTCAACACAAGATGGTTGTCTTTGGCCATGTCTTGTTCGACGCTGTGCATCCCCGCAGCCGGGATCAACAACTGGTTATCTGACAATGTCACATATGACATCCAGGTGTTGACCACATGTGCCGGGTTCCCGTTGACCGAGACGATGGTGACCGGACCTTCGTGTGCCAAAACAGCTAAGAATTTCTCGTCCATGATATCCCTCCTACTGGGTTCAATAGCTTCATTGTAGATTAGTTTCGAGGTAAACCCCATACTGCAAATTGTCGTTATTGTTATGAATTGCTGTCTTCAACTTGAAAATGCCACCGCACAGTTACCCGATTTGTGCTAGAATGTCAGATATAGACAATTATGATTAAACATTGGAGGTCCCGTTATGTATCAAGCCATCTGGAGTGCCAACACCGTCGAGTTGGACCTCGACCCTCTAAACGCCCCGCCAGATCCAGAAGCAGGCGGGACGCAACTCGCCATCATTCAGTGCCGGCGCGACTGCTTGTTGCGGCTGAAAGGGCGACCACTTTCTTTGAAAACCGGCGACATCGTCTTGATCCATAACGCGATGCCGGCCCAGCTCGAAGCCTACGGGGCGTCACGGCCATTGCAGGCACGCTTTTTCATCCTGCCGGTCGCCAACACCGTTGGCATCGGGCCAAACGCGATGATTACTAGCTTCCTGCAAAGCACCGACACCGCCCATATCGTCTTCCGGCGCATCGCCCATGAGCTGACCAACGGCTATTGCGAACAGCTGGCAAGGCTAATGCTGATGAAACCGCAAGACGGATATTTGCGTTACGAGGCTTCGATGGTCGCCAACTTACTGCTGACCGAATTGTCCCGTGCCCGGCTGAACGCGATGATGATCATCGAATCTGATTTTCCAGAAGACAACCTACGCGGCGCGGACAAGGCCCATCAAGTCGGCCTAATTTTGAACTACATCATGGCTCATATCGACACCGTCACGCTGAAGTCTGCAGCAGAATACTTCGGCTATGAACCCAACTACTTCTCGCGATTATGCCATGATCTGTTTAAAAAACCATTTTCCGCGGAACTGCGTTTCATCCGCATGAACCAAGCCAAGAAGATGCTGGCGATGACGGCCCAAAGCGTCGCCGAGATCGGCTTTTCCTTGGGCTACAAGAACCCTGCTAACTTCGATCACACGTTCAAAAAACAATTCGACATCACGCCTTCCGCCTATCGCCGCCAAGCACAACTCGCACAGGCCACTGATACTGAAGTCCATTAAGTCGATACACAAATGGCGCCACAACACATCCTTGACGGATGCGCTGTGGCGCCATTCATTTTTGCTGGCATTACCTATATCACCTGATCGCGGTTCGTACGTGCCGCTACTTGCGGTAACACAGGCGCCCCGAAGAACTCCCCACTGGCTGAAGTTGCCCCAATCGCTTGTGCACGGGCAAGTTCTGTCTCATTGTCGACCTGCTGCGCATAAATGGCCAAGCCAGCGATTTTTGCCGCGTTCGCCTTGGCCTCGACGTGCTCACGGTCATCACCGAGCGCAATCACTAAAGCATCGACAAACGGCAAATACGCCTGCCAAGAATCCTGCGAGGTTTGCGGATAGTACAACAACTCACACCCTGCCTGGCGGTAATGAGGGGCAAGCTCGGCCAATACTGCTAACGGCGGCGTGCCCGCCACCACCACCCGGATCGTTTGGACCTGTGCATGATCCGCCTGCCAGCTTTTCAACCGCGGTAAGGTCGCCGGCGCAACGAAGGCCTCTGGCGTCAACACCAGCTGGACGGCGGTGGCTTTTAACAGCGGCACGACGTCTGCTAAGAAACGTAACGTCTCGTGCAAAGACATACTGTTGCGATCCGCTTGGACCCAGTCTTTGGCCTTTTCCTTCCAGTACCGAGCATCGATCCCGAATGCCAACGGTTTGCGGTCAGCAAGGGCGATAATCGGTTGCGTATATTCTGCAAAAAAGTGGCTGATCGTCAGGCGATCATGCCGCCACAACGTTTTTTGATTAACGGTGATCGTGTCTCGGCCACGCGCCTTGGAGCGATACAAGTCAGCATCGACTCGCGCATACAACTCATCGATCCCCGTGTCTGTCGCGTTCAAAGCGTCGACCCCGATCGAAATCGTGACATCGATCTGCAGGTCATCGACGACCAGCGGGGCTTCACGTATCGCTTGGCGGCACCGGATCGCCAAAGATTCTGCGCCGGCAAGTGTTGCGTCAGCAAGGATCACGGTAAACTCCTCGCCGCCGGTGCGGTAGATCCGCGCACCAAAAGACTTCAACACCTGCTCCAGGCGCTGCAAGCCCGCCACCAACACCGCATCCCCGACCGGATGCCCATAATGATCATTGACACGCTTGAAATAGTCGATATCGAGCATCATGATGACTAGCGACGCGTGCTGTTTTCGGGCATGCACAAACGCCTTTTGCGCGTCACGACGAAACAAAGCGTAGCTGGCGGCGTCGGTTAACGGATCAAAATCGACCCGGTGGGCCAGTTGTGAATATCGGCGATCCGCGTGTCGTAAGGCCAGCCAATACCAGAAATTGGCTCCTGAAATCACGAGATAAGTCACAATCAAGCCGATCCGCGAGATCAAGTTGATGTCTGCTCGCGGCAACCAATAGCCCGCCACCAAGATCAGCATGATCGCCGAATTGGCAATGAAATGCTCGCGCAGCAGATCGTGCCAGCGCACCATGATGGCAACAACAACAGCTTGCCCGACAAACGCGGCAACATACTGCGGCCAACCTAACCCCGGATGGTTGAGTGCGGTAAACACCGCCAAGCCAATAAAGCGAACGACCAAGTGGTGACGATTCACATCGGTGCCAAGCAACGGAAAAGCCAACACCAGCAACTGTAGATTCGCGTATAACTTGAAGCGTACCGGATCGATCCATTGGGCCAGCTGCAACCCACACGCTACGGCGATGATCATCACATCGATCCGCAGCGGATGCTGAGCCGTGTCGCTAAGGAGCTGATTATAATAGGTCACATACCCCGCTAACGCAAGAATGGAAATCAGGCAATCAACGCCCCACTGCAACAAGATGGTAGCCATACATCGACCTTTCACTGGCAAAATGACAGTTCACAATAATTATCTACCTGGATTATTCATAGAATTTCAAAAAAGCAGCGCAATCCCATGATTCACACGGGACTGCGCTGCTTTGGTGTTTCACCCATTGGGTGCGCCTATATGCTAAGGTTGAGTCGACGAAAACCATCA
>NZ_BAAIHN010000014.1:0-65338 GCF_054784775.1 Lacticaseibacillus boliensis | reverse complement strand
GTGATGGTTTTCGTCGACTCAACCTTAGCATATAGGCGCACCCAATGGGTGAAACACCAAAGCAGCGCAGTCCCGTGTGAATCATGGGATTGCGCTGCTTTTTTGAAATTCTATGAATAATCCAGGTTATCTATCCATTAGCGGAAAGGCGTATCCCGACATGGTACTCAGCGACATTGAATTTCTCATCAATTTTCTCGAAGAGCGGCATGTGCCGCGGATCAAGAAGACTCGCCACACTTATCTCACCTATCACGGACTTGAAGAGCATTACACCTACATATTGATCAACGGGATCATCAAGAATTCAATCATTTTGCAAGACGGGCGGGAGTTCAACATCTCTTACATCGCCAAGCCGGATGTGATTTCCCTTTTGCGCGATGAAATTTCCAAATACACCGAGCAGCCTTTTAACGTCCGGATCGAGTCACCGGAAGCCACCTTTTTCCAGATCGACCGGGTGACCTTCTGGAACTATGTGAACGCCACACCAGAGCTGCAAGATTACGTCAAGAATTACTATCGTAAGAAGTTGTCGGAGAACATCTACCGCGTACAGCGCATGGTGATGAACGGCAAAAACGGCGCGCTGTGTGCGTTCTTGTATAACTTGATCGACATGTTTGGCGTCCAGACGCACGACGGCATCTTGATCGACTTTGTCGTCACCAACGAAGACATTGTCGGCTTCACCGGCATCTCCACCCGCAGCAGCGTCAACCGCATGCTCAACGGCTTGCGCCAAGAAGGCGTCTTGGAAATGTGCCAGCATAAGTTTTTGATCAAAAACGTCAGTTATTTGTTGGATAACATTGCAAACTAAACCAGAGCGGAGCAGGACGGGCTTAGGCATGTGTATAAGGCGGCTTGGGCGCGTGCTGGCAGAGCCAGTGCGTGACCGAGACGACTTATACGCGATGCCGTTGTCCTGTGGAGCTCGACGATGCCCAGCGATATACGGTATGGATTACTCGTTCTGGGCACCGGCGTTGCCGGCACGCACCAAGCCGACTTAGACTCCCTCCTAAGTACGGTCTCACTTCGCTCTAGTCATCGTCGAGCTACGTGGTGCAACGCGGGTGCAGCTAGCTACGCTATCGCATTCGGGGCAAAGAACGCCCCAAACATGATAGCTAGGCTACCTGACCCGCTAAGTGCGCACCACTTCGCTCTGGTTTCTCTCACAATCAAACATCAATGCGGTCAGTCGATTATCGGCTGACCGCATTGGATTTTCTACAGCGCGTGAAGGCGCGTACATTCGCGTGAGATGAAAGCTGTGAAATTTAATCCCGCCAATGTGAAAATCTGTCGTGTCACTAAAAGTTACCAAAAAACTTTTTATTTTTTTCGTCGGTGTTATGCTAACGGCATCGCAATTTCGATCGTCTCGGCGACGTCGGGATTGCGAACATTGCGAAGGAAGTGAAGTCAATGCTGGGTGTCATTTTATTGTATGTTGGCATGGTGTTGATCTCCAATGGCCTGGCAACGATCGAAGGCATCAAGGACAAATCAATGGTGGTCATGAACCTCTTCACCGGCGGCTTGAGCTTGATCCTCAACATTGTGGCCTTGTCATGGGGGATCGTCGCTGATAAACCCGCGAGCTGGTTTTACGCCAGTGCTACCGGCCTGTTATTCGCATTTACATATCTTTACGTCGCGTTGAACAAGCTGTTCGACCTCGATCAGCGGCTTTACGGCTGGTACAGCCTGTTCGTCGCGATCAACTCGATTCCAGCTGGGTTGCTGTGTTTCCAAAATTATGGCGGCAACTGGATCTATGGCCTGATCTGGTGGGCATGGGGCATCTTGTGGTTGACCGGCTTCTTGGAAAACAACCTCAAGTGGCACCTGGGCAAGTTCTCAGGCTGGTTAGGGCTCATCGAAGGCATTGTGACCGCGTGGATCCCAGGCTTTTTGATGCTGATCAACCGCTGGCCACAATAAGAAAGAAGGAGAGACATGCAACTTACTGAACGTGAACAAGAGAAGATGATGATCAGCCTTGCCGGGATGATCGCGCAAAAGCGCAAGGATGCCGGCTTGAAGTTGAACCATCCGGAAAGCATCGCCTTGATCACCAGCTACATTCTTGAAGGCGCTCGCGCCGGCAAGTCAGTCGCTGAATTGATGGATGAAGGCGGCCAAGTGTTGACCCGCGAAGACGTGATGACAGGCATCCCCGAAATGATTCCGATGATCCAAGTCGAAGCCACGTTCGTCGATGGCACGAAGCTGGTCACGATCCACGATCCGATCCGTTAGTAAGATTATTGAACGAGACTCAGATTGGCATCAAGCATTGGTGCCGCGTGACCGCAACGCCCAGATGAGTGACAGCCACAGTGACATTAGACTTAGCCATGCTTGGTGCAACGTGACCAAGGAGGAAAAGTATGATTCCAGGAGAATATCACCTGGCAAAAACGCCAGTACCGTACAACGTCGGGTATCCCGCGATTACCTTGAAGGTAAAAAATGTCGGCGACCGTCCTGTACAAGTCGGTTCCCATTTTCATTTTTATGAAGCCAATGAATCAGGTCTGCAGTTCGACCGTGAGAAGGCTTGGGGCAAGCGCCTCGACATTCCCGCCGGCACCGCGATCCGTTTCGAACCAGGCGAAGAACGCAACGTCGATTTGATCGACTTTGGCGGCAAGCGCCGCGTTTACGGATTCAACAACAAGGTGAACGGTTTTCTTGATGGTGAGGAAAAGGAGGCACGCCCATGAGTTTTGACATGGAGCACAAACAATATGCGCAGATGTTTGGCCCGACTGTCGGCGATAGTGTCCGCTTAGGCGACACGCAATTGTTTGCCGCAATCGAAAAAGATTACACCGTCCACGGCCAAGAAAGTAAGTTTGGCGGCGGCAAGGTGTTGCGTGACGGCATGGGGGTCAACGCCACCGAGTTGCGCTCGAATCCTTTGGTCGCCGACACGATCATCAGTGGTGCGACCATCATCGATTACACCGGCATCATCAAGGCCGACATCGGGATCCGCGATGGCAAAATCATCGCGATCGGCAAAGGCGGCAACCCCGACATCATGGATGACATCGATTTTGTCGTTGGCGCCAGCACCGAAGCCATTTCTGGTGAAGGCTTGATCGTCACCGCCGGCGGCATCGACGTGCACGTGCATTACCTTTCCCCGGGTTTGACGCATGCGGCGCTCGATAACGGCATCACGACCATGTTTGGCGGCGGCACGGGCCCGGCTGACGGGTCAAATTCTGCGACGACCACGCCTGGTAAATGGCATATCCACCGCATGCTTGAAGCGATGGATCAAGAACCGGTCAACTTTGGCTTGATGGCCAAAGGGGCCGGCGCAACGCCTGACACGATCGGCGAACAGATCGAAGCCGGCGCCGCGGCCATCAAGACCCACGAAGACTGGGGTGCCACGGCTGCAGGGATCGACAATTCGATCAAGGCCGCTGATAAATACGACGTTCAGTTTGCGGTTCACACGGATTCGCTGAACGAAGGCGGCTTCGTCGATAACACCTTGAACGCTTTTGCCGGTCGCACCGTCCACACGTTCCATACTGAAGGTGCCGGCGGCGGGCATGCGCCTGACATCATGGTCGTTGCCGGGCAAAAGAACATTTTGCCGTCATCGACCAACCCGACGAACCCTTACACGACCAACGTGATCGACGAATTGTTCGACATGACGATGGTCTGCCACAACCTCGACCCGCAAGTGCCAGAAGACGTCGCCTTCGCGGAATCGCGGGTGCGCAAGCAGACCATCGCGGCCGAAGACGTGCTGCACGACCTGGGTGCGCTGAGTGTCATGACGTCTGACGCCATGGCGATGGGTCGGATCGGTGAAGTGGCGATGCGCTGCTGGCAACTGGCCGACAAAATGAAGCAACAACGCGGCCCGCTCGATGGTGATAGCGAATATAACGATAACAATCGCATCAAGCGCTATGTCGCCAAATACACGATCAACCCGGCCATCATGAACGGCATGAACGACTACATCGGCTCCGTCGAAGTTGGCAAGTACGCAGATCTCGTCGTCTGGGAACCGGCCAAGTTCGGCACGAAGCCAAAGCTGGTGCTCAAAGCCGGGATGATCGCTTACGGGGTCATGGGGGATGCGTCTTCCAGCCTGCCGACACCAGAACCACGCTTCATGCGCGATCTGTATGCCGCCAAAGGCAAAGCGGTCGGCTCGACCTCGATCGCATTTGTTTCCCAATATGCTTACGATCACGGCATCAAAGAAGAACTCGGGCTCGACAAGATCGTTTTGCCGGTACATAACACCCGCAATCTGACGAAGCGTGACATGAAGCTGAACAACTACACGCCAAGCACGATCAAAATCGACCCGCATTCCTTCGAGGTGACGATCGACGACAAATTGATTACCTGCGAACCAGTTGAAACGATTTCGTTGGCGCAACGGTATTATTTGTTCTAACCCAGAGCGAAGCAAAGCGGTTTTAGCGCGTAGCATAACGCGTGCTATCAGCGGAGCAAACTTGTTTGCGTAGCTGATAGGACCGTTATGCCTAGCGCGTTGCTTTGCGGAGCTCGACGAAGAACTCAGAGCGAAGCGAGGCGATTTTAGCTGGGAGTCTAAGACGGCTTGGGCTCGTGCAGCGAAGCTGTGCGTGACCGAGACGGCTTAGACAGCCCAGCGTTGCCTCGCGCAGCTCGACGAAAAACGCCGTGCACTTAGCGCAAACGACAAGTATTTTCAGATAACGACGCAAAGAAGCCAAGCCAACGCTTGGCTTTTGCGTGATTAAGTTGGAGGCAAGTTATGATCCTAACAGAGACCTATCGTAATGTGGATGATATTCCTGACATTGCGAAGTATCACATCGAAACTGCCACGGTAAAAAGTGATGACTTGCTGAAGTCGATTCTGCGAGTGACTACCGATCATGGCAACGACTACGGCATCCGGTTGAAAGATGAGTCCGAGCAGCTCGAAAATGGCACCAGCTTTATTCTGGCACCGGGCCGGCTGTTGGTGCTCAGCGTGATCCCAGACGAGATGATCGTGGTGACGCCTAAAGACATCGACGAAATGGGCAGAGTCGCGCACCTGTTGGGCAATCTCCACAAGCCGGTGCAGGTCAAAAACGGCACCTTATCGTTGCTGCTCGACAAAGTGGTTGCGCAAACTCTCGATCACCAAGGGGTATCTTATCAAGTGAAGCAGATCCAGCTTGATCAGCCGCTGGTGTATGCGGACTTGAAACATGGCAAGTGAACGCGAGCGGATGCAAGCCTATCTCGAAGTGATGCAGATCTGCGATTCGACGTTCCCCATCGGGACGTTCAACCATTCATTCGGGATGGAAAATTACCTGCACATGCGCGCAATCAAAAAAGCGCCTGAGTTCAAAGTCTGGTTCGAGAATTATTACCGCGGGCAGTTTCGCTACGGTGAAGGGCTGTTGGTGATCTTGTGCTATCAAGCACTAGCCAAACAGGACTTCGCCCAATTATGGGCGTATGACCGGACGATCAGAGAGTCTACCGTCGCTACAGAAGTGCGTGACGGGACGCAACGGATCGCCCACCAGATGCTGGTTTTGCTTGAACAGCTTTATGGCACCAGCGTTCCCGGCTTGATCGAATACCGCGAAGCAATCGCCGCCGGTGAAGCGACTGGCAATCCCGCCATCGCCTTTTGCCTGTTTGCGCACCACAAGGGTTTAGACGTCATGGAAGCCTTCATGATGTATGGCTATAGCGTCGGCTCGACCTTGCTTCAAAACGCCGTGCGTGCCGTGCCGCTGGGTCAGCACGCGGGGCAGACGATCCTCAACGATCTGTTGAAGCTTTTGGACAGCTTGTACGATCAGGTCTGCCAGCTCGACGCCGACTATCTCGGCGCCAGCGTGCCAGGGCTAGAGTTGGCCCAAATCAACCACGAAACGCAAGGGGCAAGATTATTCATGTCTTGACCCGTTCATCAAGAAAAAATGAATGCAATTAATCGTTCACCAATGCACCGCGTTAATCCTGCATTGTGCGACTTTCTCAACGAAAGGGGTTCAATCAATTATGAAACGTGCAGTTAGAATCGGTGTCGGTGGTCCTGTTGGCTCAGGTAAGACGATGTTTATCGAGCGTTTTACGCGCAAGATGCAAGATCGTTACAACATGGCCGTCATCACCAACGATATTTATACCAAAGAAGACGCAGAGTTCATGATCAAGAACTCAGTGTTAGATGAAGACCGGATCATCGGGGTGGAAACTGGTGGTTGCCCGCACACCGCCATCCGTGAAGACGCGTCGATGAACCTGGCGGCGATCGACGAGCTGGAAGAACGCTTTGACCACGATTTGGATCTGCTTTTTGTAGAAAGCGGCGGTGACAACCTCGCCGCGACCTTCAGCCCTGAACTGGTCGATTTTTCCATCTACATCATCGATGTGGCCGAAGGCGAGAAGATCCCGCGCAAGGCAGGCCAAGGCATGATCAAATCTGATCTGTTCTTGATCAACAAGATCGACCTAGCTCCTTATGTCGGCGCTGATCTCGACCGGATGAAGTCAGATTCCGAGATGTTCCGTGATTCCGGCACCTTCTTGTTCACCAACTTGAAAGAAGACCAAGGCTTGGATGACGCAATCGAATGGATCCAAAAGAACTGCCTGCTTGAGGACCTTGTGGAATGAGCGGGCGATTTGACGGCGAGGTCGACCTGCGCTTTGTGCAGCGCGGAGAACGTACTGTCGCCAACCGGCGCTACCATCGCGGCAACTCGCGGCTGTCATCGGATATCCCGACTATCGACGGCATTCCGTATTACTTTTTGATCTCGACAGGCGGTGGGTTCACTGAAGGCGAACACTACCAGCAAAACGTCGTGCTTGATGCCAACACCCATGCGATCTTGACGACCCAGGCGCCGAATTATATCTACAAGTGCGATCATCAGCGCTTAACGACGCTGGAGAGTACTTACAGTGTCGGCGACTCGGCGTTGTTGGAGTGCTATCTCGACGAGACGATCCCTTATGCCAACGCGTATTACGAGCAGGATACGCGCATTGAGTTGGGCGCGCATGCACGCCTGATCTTGACCGATGGCCTCACCGGCGGCTGGTCGCCTGACGACAATCCGTTCATGTATCGCCGAATCGGTTTGAAAACGACGATCAAACAAGACGGCCACTTGGTATTCAACGACCGGATGCTGTGCGACCCGCAGATCGACAGCATGGCGACCATGGGCTTTTTTGAAGGGTATTCTAACTACAACTCGGTCGTCTTCATCGACGAGCAGATCACCGCAGACACCGTCAAACAGTTACGCGACGTGCTCGATGAAGCAACGACCACCACGCGCTATGGTGTGTCGCTTTTGGCCACCAACGGCATGGTCTTGCGGATGCTCGGTCCCGATGCCCATGAAAACCACGCGCTGTTGTGGCAAGCCATCAATTATTATCGCGAGCAGGTCGCGGGCCTGGCCCCGATCACGCTGCGCAAACATTCTGTCTTAGCCTAATCAATCTCAAAGGAGTTTTCCGATGCATATCCCAGACAACTATCTCAGCCCAGCCACGTGCGCGACCCTCGTTGCCGCGATGGTGCCTGTATGGACGGTGTCTTTGAAAAAAGTCCGCGTCCAGATCGAAAAAAAGAAGGCGACCGTGCCGTTGATCGGAGTCGGGGCGGCATTCGCCTTTTTGATCATGATGTTTAACGTGCCGGTGCCTGGCGGGACGACTGCCCATGCCGTCGGGGCGGTGTTGCTGGCGATATTGCTGGGGCCGTGGGCGGCGACGCTGTCGATATCGATAGCGCTACTGCTACAGGCGTTCATCTTCGGTGACGGTGGTATCTTGGCTTATGGCGCCAACGTGTTCAACATGGGCTTCATCATGCCGTTTGTCGGCTATTCGGTCTTCATGCTGGGCAAGAAATTCCACCATCCCCAAATCGGCGCCTTCTTCGGGGGCTGGGCTGGCATCACGATGGCAAGCCTTGGTGCCGGCATCGAGCTGGGCATCCAGCCGCTGATCGCCCACACCGCCAGCGGCGCGCCGCTGTATTCACCGTACCCGCTGAGCGTCAGCGTGCCGGCGATGGTTGGCACGCACGCGCTGGTGATCGGCTGGATTGAGGCGGTCGTCACGGTGCTGGTTTACCGTTTCGTCGCCAGCCACGCGCCGGAAGAACTCTACGACGTGCCGGCAGAGCCGACCCGTATTGGTAAAATGTGGCTGCCATTACTCGGCGTGTTGGCGTTCTTGTCACCGCTGGGGCTCTTGGCTTCTGGTACAGCCTGGGGTGAGTGGAACAACGCCGGCGTGGTCGCGCAGATGAAAGCCCAGCATCTCGGCAGCAAACTGCCAAGCGGGATGGCACACGGCGTCAACTTCCACGCTTTGTTGGCCGATTATGGCTTGAACGGGATTCCGGCACCGGTGGGTTATATCCTTTCTGCGGTGACGGCGCTGATCGTCATCGCGCTGGTCGTTAAGATTTTGGAGGCGCGTCGTGCCTAAATATCCAGATTGGTTGGCGACAACCACCACGCCCCAACCGCCGCGGCGTGCCAGCCGCTTTTTGACCCGCAATCTGGCCAATCTGGCACACCTGCTGGCACATTTTAACCATTCTCACCATATCGCCGAAACCCACGGCAGTGCCTGGGTGGAACTGCTTAGCCTGTTAGTCACAGTCATGTTGACCGTCACCTGTCGCAACGCCGTGTTGTTGTGGGTGTTGGTGCTGGTGCAGCTGGTCGTGTTGTTGCGGCTGCCGGGTGAAATGCTTGGGGGCTTGTTGCTGGCGACGTTGCGCGGGTGCATCTTTTCTGCCATCGTCGTGCTGCCCAGCCTCTTGTTTACCACTTGGCTGGCGGCGGGCTGGTGGCTGGCTAAGCTGGCCTTGGTCATGCTTGAAGTCCAACTTTTCCGCCACCGGGTTTCTTGGCGGGCGCTGTTGCTGGCGCTGCGCCAGCTTCACGTGCCTAGCTTGTTCATCTTGACGCTGGACATCACGGTCAAGTACAGCCACGTCTTGGGCAACAGCCTGCAAAGCTCACTGGAAGCCGTGTGGTTGCGCAGTTGTGGCCAACTCGACCATCCCTTACAATTAGCGACGAACCTGATCGGCCGGCTGTATCTGCAAAGCCGCCACAACGCCACGGAGCTATACCAGGCCATGTGGCTACGCGGCTACACCGCCACGCCGGAAGTCGGAACCTTGAGTCTCCGGCGCCAAGACTGGCCGGTGCTGGCAGCAGATTTGGTATTAGTAGGATTAGCCGTAGTTTTGTGATCAGAGTGAAATTAGGCGGTACAAGAGACCTAGAAGCCAATTGTCAATCAACGCGAACAAGGGGAAATCATGTTTACTTTCGATCAGATCACTTATCGCTACGCGGATACCGTCGGCCTCGATGACATCAACTTCACCATCAAACCCGGTGAAGCCGTGGCGTTGATGGGTCCCAACGGCTCCGGCAAGTCGACGATGTTCAAGCTGTTGTGCGGGCTGTTGCAGCCGACCGGCGGTACCTATACTTATGATGGCGCCAAGCCCGACTTCGAGCAGTTGCGGCAGGTGTTGGGATTCGTTTTCCAAAACAGCGACGTGCAATTGTTCAACGATACCGTCGAAGCGGAGCTGGCGTTCGGGCCCACGCAGCTGGGCTTGCCGCAGGCCGTCGTCAAAGAGCGCGTCGCAGACATCATGGGGTTACTTGGCATCGAACGCCTGGCCGACCGTGTGCCTTACCAGTTGTCAGGCGGGGAGAAAAAGTTGGTCGCGCTGGGTAGCGTGTTAACGATGAATCCACAAACGATCATCTTAGACGAGCCGTTCAACGGGCTGGCGATCAGCTATCAAGACCAGTTGATGGCGCTACTTCAGCAGCTACATGACCACGGCAAGACCTTGATCGTCTCCAGCCATGACTACAACAAGACCAAGCCGCTTATCCAGCGGGTCATCACGCTCAACGAAGACCATCAGATCGCTTTTGATGAAGCCATCACCGAGCTTTCGGCCGAGCAGGTGGCCTTGTTGCAACGACTGTAGGTGGCAGGACTTGTCTACAAGGTGTAGACTGTTCAGCATCAATATTTTTAGGAAGTGGATTGCATGTATCAATTTTGTCCGACCTGCGGCACTAAGCTGGTGCCCAAGGCCGCCGGCGATGACGGAAAAGTTCCGTATTGCCCCAGCTGCGAGCGGTTTTGGTTTCCAACGTTTCCCGATTGTGTGATCGTGTTGGTCGCCAACGCTGACCAAGAGATCGTTTTGGCCAAGATGCCTTACCTCTCGGAGAAATACGAGTCGCTGATCTCAGGGTACATCAAGCCTGGCGAAAATGCGGAACAAGCCGCCAAGCGTGAGGTCCAAGAAGAACTGGGCTTGCGCCTGTCGCGCATCGATTACGCCGGGACTTACTGGCTGCCCAAGCACAAGATGATGATGCATGGCTTCATCACCTTCACTGACCAGCGCGCCTTTGAGCTTTCTCAAGAGCTCGGTACGGCCGAGTGGGTGCCGGTAGCAGATGCCCCAGCGCGGATGTGGCCGGCCAGCCCCGAGAACTCGGCGCTGAATATCATTCAACAATATGTGGATCAACAAAAAGCGGTCTAGCGTAAGCTAGATCGTTTTTTATTGTGGGAAAAAATTAGTTTGTGGTAATAGATTTTTGCTAGCGGATGATTGAAAAGCTATTGCCCTGTTGGTGCATTATGCCTTTTCCGAGTAATAACAAGTAATATGGATATCTTGGGCATAATTACCAAAAGTCTTTCCAAAAATGGTCAGTCCGCCTTGCACTCGAGAATCTGGATCGACGCCAATGCGGAATCGTAAATTGTCGGTTTGGTCTAGCGCAAGATCAAAAACTGTATGATTTGAAATTGTAATACCGTCCATGGCCGTATCAGAAGTTAAAATCCGCAGATGCTTCAACAAGCCATATTGACTACAGTTGGATGCCCACCAAGTTGGTGTGAGTCGACCACGTACGTCAGAATAATTTCCAGGAACTGTCCAGGTGCCAACCTTAATATCGTTCATCCAAAAGGCAATATCACTTGGCCAGTTATTATTCGATGCCGGAAATTCTGATGATATTTCCATCGATACCTCGATTAGTTCGGGTCTCCGTCCCTCCTTGAAAGGGTTAGGAATGATATATTCGACTTCACCCCGAGAAAACCACATGAGGTCTGCGGTTGAGCGCTCTGCGGATAAAAATACATCTGGATTGTCCATATCACCAATAACTTTCTCTTCATTTGCAAGGCCACATGTTGGTGTGATGCCGGTGTATGAAAAGTAATTTCCAAGTGGAATATCATAATCTGTGTGATGGTAATTAGGATAGATCTTTTCGGGAAGATTTATCAGGATGTTATCAGAGTGTACGGAGAACTTCTTTCGGCGACGGTCTTCCGTGTCTTCAGCATCTTCAAAAACAAGTTTTGCCATTTTCAGAAGCTGAATATGTTTAGAAATAATCGCTTTGCTGTAGTGGAGTTCATTCGCAAGTTCGGTAACGGTCATACTGTTGTGAGCGAGGAGATTGATGATATCAATTCGAGTCGAAGAATCTAAAGCGTGAATGACTGGCAACGTGTCACGTATGAGTTCGATTTCCATAAGGCACCTCGTTTCTGTTAATTGTTAACCATACGGGTAACGGTCAACGGAGATTTTTTTAGAAATTACTAGATTGTTCGAAAAACAAGGAATGCGCTTCCTTTTGGTTGACTACGGCAATTATAGCATTTATAGTGATGAATGAAAGCGCTTGATATTTAATTTTTTTGTTTCTTGGGGGCACAATTGGTAAACCAAAATGTTTATCGAATGGAGGAAATATTATGAAGCTACACAAGGTGCTAATAGCAGCTACGGCCGCAACCTCGTTTTTAATGCTAGCTGCTTGTGGTAAGTCATCATCGTCTTCATCTTCAGGGGCAGACTCTAAGACCATCACGTTTTGGAACCCGATGACCGGCGGGGACTTAAAGAATGTTCAAGCAATGGTCAATGAATATAATAAAACCAAACCGGCATATAAAGTCAAGAATGTCTCCATGCAAGAAGCTGATATGTATACCAAAATTCCAACTGTCGTCAATTCGGGTAAGAATATTCCCGATTTAACCATTGTCCACGCCGAACGAATTCAGTTGTATAAAGACGACGGTATGTTGACCTCGTATGATAAGCAATTGAAGACTTATCCTGAAATTAAGGGATCAAATTATGTTTCTGAAGCTTGGAACATGGGACAAGTCGACGGTAAAACGTATGGGGTGCCATTGGATATCCATACGGCTGTCATGTATTACAACAAAGATTTGGTTAAAAAATATGCACCACATGCCTTGGATGATAATGTTGTAACTTATGACGAAGTTAAGGCTGCTGGTGCAGCTGCTAAAAAGGATGGTATCCAAGCAATTGGGGTTACCTGGCAGAAACCGTTGTTCATGGCCTTGATGTCACAATATGGTGGCTCAATCAGTAAGGACGGTAAGAACCCATCTGTTAATTCTGATGCTGCTAAGAAGGCCCTGTCAACTTGGAGCAACATGCGCAAAGACGGGATTACGACTAAAGATGGTCAAGACCCGTTACAGCAATTCACCCGTGGCAAGCTGATTTTCTATCCAGAAGGTATCTGGGTTCAAAACCAAGTCAAGAAGGCTAACTTTGAATGGGGAATGACTAACGAACCTCAGCTCTCGCCGGACATTAACAAAGCGGTCAACTGGTCGTCTTCTCACCAATTCGTTATGTTTAAGAGCAAAGACCGGAACGCTGCTAAGGAAAAGGCAACGGTTAAATTCGTCAACTGGGTACGGACACATTCTCAAGAATGGGCAAAGTCGGGCCAAAACCCAGCCAGCTTAGCAATCAAGAGCGACAAGGCTTATCAGAAGATGCCACAATCAATGTTCTTGACCAATCCTCAAGAGTTAAAGACATTGAAGATCTTCAAGTATAAGTATAATGGCTTCGTCTCCGACGCGATTGATAAGTACATTTTAGATGGGGTCTTCGGAAAGACTTCGGTCAACGATACTGTCAATAAGATTCAAGACGAGGCTCAAGCGAAGGTTGATCAAGATCGTGCCAACGCGAAACAATAATTGAAGTTGGTAAGGCGCCCATTGGCTCAATGTATGGGCGCCTTATTTATTCACTGGCGTAATCTATTGTGTCGGCGCACGGTTAAATATGATTGCTAGGAGGGATTTTTATGCAAACATCTGCCGGAACAGCAACGGTCAGCAAGCCGAAGAAAAAGCGGCGTAATCACGCCTTGCCTTGGTTGTTTGTTGCCCCACATTTAGTGATTTTCACCATATTCTTTTTAATTCCAATTTTCTTTGGACTATATATTTCATTTACTAGTTGGAATTTAGTCGGCGATCCGCACTGGGTAGGATTAGCAAACTATAAAGAAATCTTGTTTAACAGTAAGTCTGTCTTTTATACCCAATTGCATAATGGGTTAAAGAATACGTTGATCTTTGTCGTACTATCTGTTCCTTTCTGTATTGCGGTGCCGCTGTTGCTAGCGATGGCTTTGAATGCGAAGCCAAAGTTTATGAAATTCTTCCAAGCGTTGTTTTACATGCCATCGTTGTTTGCTATTTCGGCGGTCGTGATTGTTTGGAATCTAATTTTCAACGTCACCTATGGCCCGTTAAACCACTATTTAAATCTTCACACTGTGTGGACCGGTTCGCAGCCGTATGCCTGGATTGTTATTGTTGTCGTCACGGTCTGGTGGACCATCGGGGGTAATATGATTATCTACCAAGCGGCGCTGAATGGCATTCCCAAAGATTACTATGAAGTTGCATCATTGGATGGCGCGTCATCATTCCAACAGTTCATCCACATTACGTTACCTGGAATCAGAGGCCAGATTCTCTATACAGTTGTCATCACGACGATTGCTCAGTTTAATATTTACGGGCAACCATTAATGCTGACCAAAGGGGGACCAAACAGTTCAACTTCAGTTTTACTGATGTATATCCAGCAAAATGCGTTTGGCTCTGGTCAATCGATTGCTGGGATTGCTAGTGCGATGGCGATCGTCTTGGGCTTCTGCATTATGATCGTCAGTGCAATTCAGTTCTTCTTCCTGCGGGACAAATAAGATGGAGGTGACATCAGATGAAACAAGTTAGTCGTACCAGCAGATGGATTGCCTTTATCTTCCTGCTCTTGATGGCCGCAATTTGGATTGTTCCATTACTGTGGGGCGTGTTTACTTCCTTTAAGAGTGAAGCTGAGCTACAAATGGGCGGTTTTGGTATGTTGCCCGCCCACTGGGTGTTGGATAACTATAAAGATCTGTTGTTGAACGATGCCAGCACGCCTATCTTTACATGGTTTATCAACTCATTAGTGATTGCTATTGGTAATACAGTATTAGTGCTAGTGGTAGATTCTCTGGCGGCATTCGCCTACGATCGCTTGCAGTTTACAGGTAAGAACGTTCTGTTTGCTTTCTTGTTGGCGACCATGATGTTTCCTGCAGTTGTGAACATTATTCCACTGTACAAAATCGTTGACATGTTTGGTTGGGTCAACACTAAGTGGGCGATGATTGTTCCCGGAGCGGCTGGCGTGTTCAACATTTTCTTGATTCGTCAGTTTATGCACAACATTCCTACATCTTTCGATGAAGCAGCACGGATGGATGGGGCCAGTGATTTAACCATCTTTTGGAGAGTAATTCTCCCATTGTCCAAACCGGTCCTATACGTAGTTGCATTGTTTACCTTTACGGGTTCATGGAATGATTTCCTGTGGCCTTCAATTGTCTTTAACGATGTTTCTTCGATGCCAATCACCCCAGGGCTGCAACTACTACAAGGGATGCATGCTGGGTCGCCAACGTTACTGATTGCTGGGGCATTGGTTGCCATTGTACCAACATTCATTTTGTATCTATTTGCCCAGAAGTACTTCCTGCAGTCTATGTCGTTGTCTGCTGGGGTCAAAGGCTAGTTAGGAGTGTGTGCAATGTCGAGAAAATTAGAGCGGCGTCTCGTATGGGCGCTGGGAATTTGGCAGTTGATTGACGGCATGATTACGATCATTGGGTTTGGCACATATATTAAATTAACCGGAGCCAAGGGTGGTCATGTGTTGAATTATCAGAGTGCTAAAGCACTGAACTCCCTTTTTGGTAGCTTGTATATGTTCCTTGTGATTTTCGGCGTTGCGCTCATTGGATTGGGCTTGCTAAGCATTTATTTTGCTAAGTGTTGTATGCAAGATGATAAGGTGCTTAAAGGCGTAGTCTGGTATCTATTTGCGGTTGCAATTGCTGCCTATCTCTGCATGGATGTCTTAAGCGTAGGCTTAGCTATCATCAGTGCAGTCGTTGCGCTGGCAAAAAACAAAGCAATTAAGACACAGCAACGGGAACATACCTGTTATGAAGTTCGATTGGAGGAGAATAAATGACGATGACGCATCCTTTACCACAATTTCGACGTGATCAGTGGGTGGATCTGAACGGAACTTGGAAATTCTGCTTTGATGACGATGCCGCGGGAGTTGCAAATGACTGGATCAACGGTCTGCCAGACGCGAAGCGCATCAATGTGCCATTCACTTATGAAACTAAAGCCAGCGGGATTAACGATCAGACCCAACACCAGTGTATCTGGTACGAGAAAACACTTAGTCTAACGGCTGAACAATTATCCCAACATGTATATCTTAACTTTGGCGGCGTTGATTATCACTGTGCTGTATATCTTAATGGTGTTTTAGTTGGCACTCATTCCGGTGGATACACGCACTTTAACTTTGATATCACGGATGCTGTTACAGTTGGCGATAATCAACTTGTCGTGCGAGTGACTGACTCCAAGTCGGTCAGTCAGCCGCGGGGAAAGCAGCGCTGGCGTGATGAAAATTTTGAGTGCTGGTACGAACAAACTACTGGTATCTGGAAGCCAGTTTGGTTAGAATTCACCAACCAAGTCCACATCACGCATCTGAAGTTAACGCCGACACCGTCCACAGAGTCGCTTACGGTGGTCGCAACGACGAATTTGGTAGACGAAGTCGGAGATGCCTATACGTTGCAAGCAACTATCACACGAGATGGACAGCCTTTACGTCAAGCCACCACAACGCTTACTGGAAGTACCGCAACATTAACGATGAATGCAGAAACCGCCAACGAGCCGGCTCCTTGGAGTTTACAACGCTGGTCTCCGGAAACACCGACGCTTTATGACCTTGATATCACGCTGAGTCATGATGGTGTGGTTTGTGACCTTGTGCATAGTTATTTTGGGATGCGCGACATTCGTATCCAAGGACACCAGGTATTACTCAACGGGCACCAATTGTATCAGCGGCTGGTTCTGGATCAGAATTACTGGCCGGACAGTGGCTTGACGCCGAAAACAACAGATGAGATGGCTAAGGACATCGAATTGATTAAAGGGTTCGGATACAACGGTGTCCGTATGCATATGACTGTCGCAGATCCGCGTTTTCTCGCTTTATGTGATCAAATGGGACTGTTGGTTTGGTCTGAAATGCCCGCAACGTTCACTTTTAACGACCAAGCCGTGACGACGTTCACCGAAGAATGGCTGACGGTGGTTCAGCAGAATTACAACCATCCTGCTATCATCACCTGGGTCCCGTTCAACGAGTCTTGGGGGGTCGCGGATATTGCCACCGACGCCAAGCAACAGGCCTTCACGGAAGGGATCTACTACCTGACCAAGGCTTATGACCCGATGCGGCCTGTCGTGACCAACGATGGCTGGGAGCACACCTGCTCGGATATCATCACCTTGCACGATTATGAAGCCGACGGCGAAAAACTTTATGCCCGCTATCACGATCAAGCGGCATTGATGTCTGGTGAGTATCAACACAACGGCGATAAGTATCCGATGGCGTCGGGCTTCGCCTATCATGGCCAGCCGGTGATTATTTCCGAGTTTGGCGGCATCGCCTTCAACGACGGCCGTGGCTGGGGATACGGCGAGCAGGTCGCTTCTGACGAAGATTTCTTGACGCGGTTTGATAAGTTGCATCAAGCCATCCAAGATATCCCGTTTATCAGCGGCTATTGCTACACGCAGTTGACCGATGTGTCACAAGAGGTCAACGGGTTGTTAACGATGGATCGCAAGCCTAAGCTACCTGTCGAACGAATCAAGGCGGTTAATGAGCGGCGGCGCTGATCAGCGTTAACAGACGTTTCAAGTCGTGACGGCAAGCACCGTCACGACTTTTTGTTAGGCACAGGCATAAGGAGGAAACAATGGTCAGAGAAGAGTATCCCCGCCCGCAGTTTGAACGGCACGGGAATTGGCAGAGCCTCAATGGCGACTGGGCGTTTGCTTTCGATGATGCGCAAAGCGGTGTGGCGGCTGGCTGGCCTAAACAACTACCGGCTGCGCGCACGATCACGGTGCCGTTTGTCTACCAAGCCACCGCCAGCGGCATCGGCGAAACGGCCGTGCACGACACGGTGTGGTATCAGCGCACGGTGTCGTTATCACAACTCGCCGAGTCGCAACGGGCGTGGCTGCATTTTGGCGCGGTGGATTACTTCGCCGATATTTATGTGAACGGGCAGTTCGTCGGCCATCATGAAGGCGGGGATGCCAGCTTCGGCTTCGACATCACGCAAGCGCTGGTGGCCGGAGACAAGCAGGTCATCACGGTGCGGGCACAAGACCGTACCTATGACGAGACGCTGCCGCGCGGCAAACAGTCTTGGACAGGCAAGTCGGAAGGCATTTGGTACACCAACTCGACCGGCATCTGGCAGCCGGTGTGGTTAGAAGTCGTGGATGTCATGCGGCTGATAGACGTGCAGATGACGCCAGATCTGGATGCTACCGCCGTTGATCTCGGATTCGACCTCAGCGACGCGGCGGTTGGGGAAAGTTTGCAATACGAGATCAGTTTTGGCGATACCTTGGTGGCAGAAGATCGCCTGCGGATCACTGCCAATCACGTGCAACGGCGGGTCGAGCTGCTGCAACGGCACATTTTCCGGACGGCGTTTCACAGCGACGGCTGGACGTGGACGCCAGAACATCCGAACTTGTTTGATATCACGATCCGCGTTTTGGCTGACACGGAGGTGCGCGACGAGGTGCAATCTTACTTTGGCTTGCGCAAGGTCAGTACCGAAGACGGCATGATCATGCTCAACAACAAGCCGTATTATCAACGGTTGGTGCTTGATCAAGGATACTGGCCAGAGGGATTGTTGACGGCGCCAAGCGATGATGCTTTCAAGCGCGACATCGCGCTGGCCAAGCAGATGGGTTTCAACGGCTGCCGCAAGCACCAAAAAATTGAAGATCCCCGCTTCTTATATTGGGCAGACCATCTGGGCTATCTCGTGTGGGAAGAAATTGCTTCGGTGCCGTATTACACCAGCACCGCCGCAACGCGGGTGGTCGATGCCTGGCAGGCGGCGGTCAAGCGCGACTACAACCATCCATCGATCATCATGTGGGTGCCGCTCAATGAGTCGTGGGGCGTCGATCAGATCCACCACAACGCTAAGCAGCAACATTTTGCCACCAGTCTGTATCACTTGCTCCACGCGCTAGACGACACCCGGTTGGTGCAGTCTAATGATGGCTGGGATGTCACCGTTGGGGATGTGGTGGCGATTCATAACTATAGCCACGGAACGAGTGCGACCGATCCGCTTTACGCGCGGTATCAAGAGACACTGGCTACCGCAGACAAGCTGGTCAGCCAAGCGCCGGGCAACTGGGCGATTTTTGCGCAAGGCTACCACTATGCTGGCCAGCCGCTGGTGCTCAGCGAGTACGGTGGCATCAGCTACGCCGCAGAGCGAGCAGATGGTTGGGGCTACACCACGGCGTCGTCGCAAGACGAGTTTTTGGCTGAGTTGCAACGACTCAACCAGGCGATCGCCCACTCACAAGCGCTATGGGGCTATTGCTACACGCAACTGACAGATGTCGAGCAAGAAGAAAACGGCCTGTTGACGACAGCTCGCAAACCCAAGGCACCGCTAGCTGCATTGCATGACTGTTTTGCATTTCCAGTCAGCGGCCGGCTGCAACGCCGACCGCAGGGTAAGGAGGATTAAAATGACGACGTTAACGATCGATCCTGGTGCGACGATTGGTGAAGTTGATCCGCGAATCTACAGCGGCTTCTTGGAGCACATGGGGCGAGCTGTTTATACCGGTGTGTACGAACCCACCCATCCGCAAGCAGACGCCGCAGGATTGCGGCAAGACGTGCTCGACTTGGTGCGGCCGTTACGCATGCCGCTGGTGCGCTATCCAGGCGGGAATTTTGTCTCTGGGTTCAACTGGGAAGACAGTGTGGGACCAAAAACGCAGCGGCCGACAAGATTAGAGCTGGCCTGGCAGGCAATCGAGTCGAACCAGTTTGGCCTGCACGAGTTCATGGATTGGTGTGCCAAAGCCGACACGGCGCCGCTGATGGCGGTCAACCTGGGTACCCGCGGCGTCGACGCCGCGCGCAACCTGGTCGAATATTGCAACTATCCAAGCGGCACCCAATACAGTGACTGGCGGCGGGCGAACGGGGCAGAGGCGCCTTTTGCCATCAAGACTTGGTGCCTGGGCAACGAGATGGACGGGCCGTGGCAGATCGGCCACAAGTCAGCGGCTGAGTATGGGCACCTGGCGGCAGAAGCCAGCAAGGCGATGAAGCTGGTCGACCCGACGATCGAAACCGTCGCCTGTGGCAGCTCTGGGTTAACGATGCCGACATTTGGTAGCTGGGAAGACACGGTGCTCGACTTGGCGTATGACACAGCAGATTACGTTTCGCTGCACCGCTACTACACCCGCGCTGACTTTGATCTAGAAGATTATCTCGCCCAGTCACTGGACTTTGATGCCTTCATCGACGGGGTCGTAGCCACTTGTGACGCGGTCAAGGCGCGCAAGCACAGCCACAAGACGATCAACTTGTCTTTTGATGAGTGGAACGTCATTCACATGCCGGCTAACGAGCCCGACACTGATGGGTTCAACACTGAAAAACCGCTGGCGGAATCGGCTTATGATCAACAAGACGCCGTATTGTTTGGCGCGTTATTGATCAGTTTGCTCAAGCACGCCGATCGCGTCAAGATCGCTTGTTTTGCTCAGCTGGTCAACGTGTTGGCGCCGATTATGACCGAGGCCAACGGCAAGGCATGGGTGCAGACGATCTATTGGCCATTGCTGCAGGCCAGCCAAAACGGCCGCGGTACGGTTTTCACCCCGCAACTGAGCGGTGAAACATATGCCAGCAAACATTTTGACGCGGTTCCTTATGTCGATGCCATCGCGGTGCAAAACGGTCAGCAGGTGACGGTGTTTGCAATCAACCGCGATCTCAAAGGGACCCGGCCGTTGACCCTGAAGCTGCTGCAAACCGTCAGTGCCGCCACGGCGACAACGATGACCAACGGTGAAGCGCCGGTGGGCAACGCTGATGTGACGAACACAACTTCTGGCGTGACGGTCGATCTGCCAGCTAGCTCATGGAACATGGTGCAGTTAACCCTTGAAGTGTAAGGAGGCATTGGATGAATACAGTCGAAAATTTTGGAGGCTATCGCGGCCAGCCAGTGTATCGCTACACAGTCACGAATGACCATGGGGCGACCATTAGTTGCCTGTCGTTGGGCGCAGTGTGGCAACAATGGGCGGTGCCGGTCGCCGGACGTATGCGCGATTTGATCTTGCGCTCGCCGGAGGCTGATGATTATGTCGATGACTTCAGCCATCACGGCCAAGCGATTGGGCGCATGGCTGGCCGCATTCCGACGACCTTTAGCTTAGGCGGCCAGTTGGTGTCTGTGGCAGCCAACGATGGACCAATCAACCTCCATGGCGGCGCCAATGGCTTTTATGCGCTGAACTGGGAAGGTCGTATCGACGGCGATAGCATTTTATTCACGCGTCTGGTGACCCCGGAAGATGATGATTTTCCGGGTAACATGCAGGTGACGATCCGCTACACGCTGACCGAAGCAGACGACGTCGTGATCGACTATTCTGCCACCAGTGACGCCGTGTCGTTGTTCAACCCGATGAACCACGCCTACTTCAACCTCAACGCCACCGATGCGCCGGTGCGCAACCACACGCTGTGGCTAAACAGCAACGCGCGCTTTGCCTTGGAAGCTTCTAAGCTGCCGCGTGCAGAGCTGGTGCCGACGGCCGGGACGCCGTATGATTTTAGTCAGCCCAAGCCGATCGGTACGGCCATTGACGGTTTGCAAAATATCCCAGAACACGGCATCGACGACGTTTATTATGCGCCAGAGGCCACCCTGCAAAAACCGGTGGCGACGCTTTGCGTCTCAGATCTGGCCGTCGATTTCTACAGCGATCGCAACGCCGTCGTGGTCTATTCCGCCAACAACTGGGGCACTTTGCCACGTCTAAGCGACCGCACCACCCAAGACCAAGCGGGAATTGCCATCGAGTTGCAAACTGCACCCAGTGCGCTGCGAGATGACCGTTTTGGCGACCTGACCATCAAGCCTGATCAGCCGCGACATTACCAAAGCCAGTATCGGCTGCGGCGATAAAAAATAAAGCCACAAGTCAATGACGCGATTGTGCGCAGGGACTTGTGGCTTTATTTGTCGATGTCCGCCGCTGCCACCCATTTGGAACACAGGCTGGGACTGGAGATATTGTATTTGATGGAAAGCTTGCGCAAGGAAGTGCCTCCCCGCCGGTATTCTGCCACGACTTGGGCTTTGAGCGCCGGCGAATAGCGGCGAGTGTGCCGGTAGTTGTGAAGTGCCGTTTCACCGCCGTGTTCATAGGCGGTGCGCCAGCTTGCCACCAGGTGGTGATCGATGCCGGTTTCGCGCTCGATGGCGCGGGCGGATGTGCCAGCGGCCAAAGCCGCCAGGACGGCTTGCTTATCTGCGATCGTATAGTGCGACCATTGCCTCATCACGACCACTCCTTTCTATTTTCTAAGTTACTTCGATTTTCACATCTGTAACGCGTTACAGGTCAAGCCTAAATTTCGGCTGGCCTTGTGACTTGACTGGGCTGCGTGCGTTTGGTTATGCTTGAATTAAGTTAAGACATCGGTTGGGCGCAAGCTTCAAGAATTGGTTTTCCCGGGGAGGAAGACATTCTTGAGGCTTGCGCTTTTTTGTCAGAGTGGGACGGGTGCGGCGTAAGCCGTGCGTGACTGAGACAACTTCCACGCCATGTCGGTGTCGCCGCTTTGTAGCCCAGCCAAGACCCCGTCCTGATTTCAAGAAGGAGGCCAAGATCATGCAAGACCCACACCTACTACCTAAACAAGTCGTCCTCGAGGAACTGGAAACAGATCGCCGCGTCGGCCTGACGACACAAACCGCGCAGCAGCGATTGCTGAAAATCGGCCCCAACGCCTTGGCCCAGCCGCCGCGGCTGTCGCTTTGGCAACAGTTGGCGGCCAGCTTCAAGGAGCCGCTGGTCATCATCTTGCTAATCGCGGTGGTGCTCGCCTGGGGAAGCGCAGGGTATGATTTTTTCGTCCGCCACGACCCGCAACACGGGATGGCGGCGATCTATGAATCCGTCGCGATCATGTTCTTGATCGGGATCAACGTTGCCTTGGCGTTGTGGCAGACGCGGGCGGCAGAGAAGTCGATGGCGGCCCTGCAGCAAAAAGCCGCACGCCACGCCACCGTTTTGCGGGATAGTGATTGGCAACAGGTACCGGCCGCGCAGCTGGTGCCTGGGGACATCATCAAGGTGCAGACTGGGGACTTCATCGAGGCCGACGTGCGCTGGCTCCATGTCGCGGAGCTGCAGACCAATGAAGCCCATCTCACCGGCGAAGCGGAGCCCGTCAGCAAGCAGACGCACACGATCGCAGAAGCCGAACTGGGTGATCGCACCAACCTGGGCTTTTCCGGCGCGACCGTCACTCATGGCAACGGGATCGGGGTGGTGGTGGCAACAGGGATGAACAGCCAGCTGGGCGAGATCGCGACGATGCTGAATCAAACCCCGACGAGCAAAACACCGATCGAGCGCACCATCAACCAGTTGTCTAAGCGCCTGATGATGGTAGCACTGGTCGTGGTGGCGGCGACACTTGCGCTGGAGCTGTTCAAGGCGTATCAGGCCACCCAGACGCTATCGGTAGCGGCGGTGGCAGAATCGCTGTCTACCGCGATCGCCTTGGCAGTGGCCGCGATTCCCGATGCCTTGCCGGCGGTGCTGGCAATCGTGTTGACGATCGGGGCGACACAGCTGTACCGCCACCGCGGGTTGATCCGTTCGCTGAACGCCGTTGAGACGCTGGGGGCGACCAGCTTCATCGCGTCGGACAAAACCGGTACGCTGACGCAAAATCAGATGACCGTGACTCGTTTTTGGGCCAACGGCGCGTTTTTCAGCGTGGAAGGCACCGGCTTCGACCCTGCCGGTGAAATTTTGGCAGACGGTGAGGCTACAGATTACAGCGAATTCATCGACGCGGCGATCTTGAATAACGAAGCGGAAGTGCGTGAAGACGAAGACGGCCGTTTCGTGCCGTTCGGGAATCCGACCGACGTGGCGTTGGTGGTCATGGGGCACAAAGCCGGGCGTGACCGCGATGCGCTTTTGGCCGGTGGCATCGAGATCGTGCGGGTGCTGCCGTTTGATTCCACCCGCAAAATGATGTCGGTGGTGGTCAAACACAACGGGCAATACCGCGTGTTGACCAAAGGCGCGCCAGATGTCGTCATGCAACGCGTCGACGCTGAGGTTGCCGCGCAAGTCGAGAAGGTGGTGCTGACGTTTGCGAGCGAGGCTTTGCGGACGCTGGCGGTGGCCGCGCGGGATATCGAAGAAGACTTGGCGTTGCACGGCGATGTTCTCGCCCTCGAGCAACATCTGACGTTGCTGGGAGTGGCCGGGATCATCGACCCGCCGCGGCCGGAAGTCCGGCAGTCGGTGGCGACGCTCCATCAAGCTGGCATCGCGGTGGTGATGATTACCGGCGACCACGCCGCCACCGCCAAGGCGATCGCGTTGCGGTTGGGCATCATCGATTCCGCCGCGGCCCGGGTGGTCGAAGGCCGCGAGCTTGAGACGTTAGATGACGAAGCGCTGTTTACGCTGGTGCCCGATGTCCGGGTGTATGCCCGGGTGTCGCCTGCGCACAAGCAACGGATCGTGGCCGCCTTGCAACGGCACCAAGAAGTCGTCGCGATGACCGGCGACGGCATCAACGACGCGCCGGCGTTGCAGGCGGCAGATATTGGTGTCGCCATGGGGATCAATGGCACCGAGGTGACCAAGGAAGCGGCAGACTTGATCTTGTTGGACGACAAGTTCACGACGATCGAAGCGTCGGTGGCGGCGGGGCGGACGATTTTTGCCAACATCAAAAACTTCATGCGCCACGAGCTGACCACCAACGTCGCCGAAGTCCTCGCCTTGTTGCTGGGAGTCGTGTTGATGACGCGCCCGATCGGCCAAGTCACCGCCACGACGCCGGTGCTGACGGCGCTGATGGTGTTGTGGGTGAACATGGTGTCTGACGCGCTACCGAGTTTTGCCTTGGGCTACGATGTGCCGGAAGCAGATCTGATGAAGCAGCCACCGCGCGACGTTCACCAATCGGTGCTCAAGGGGATGCTCGGCCGGATTTTCCTGCGCGGGATCGTGATGGGCACGCTGGTTTATCTCGCCTTCATCTGGGCGGCCAGCGCGGGGATGGCACCGGAAAAAGCCCAGACGGTCGCTTTCTTGACGCTGGTTTTCGGGCAGCTGTGGCATGTGTTTGACGCGCGCAGCACCCGGACGCTGTTTCATCGCAATCCGTTTGCCAACGGGAAGTTGTTGATCGCCGTGGCGTTTGCGGCGGTGGCGTCGCTTCTGGTGACCCTGATGCCGTTTTTCAACACCGTCATGGGCACCACGCCGCTTTCCGCGCCGTTGTATCTGGCCGTGATCTTCTTGCCCGCACTGCCGACGCTGATCTTGTCGGGCATCGTCGCGCTTATCAAGCGGGGATAGACGTTATCGCTGTCCGGCAGCGTAAGCATTTTGCGTTGGGTAGACCAGTAAACTGTCGGGCGCGGGCAAAAGCGACTCCAGCAGGTTTCAATCTGTCGTGGAGAGGGTGCTCGGCGGAGCTAACTTCGTCTGCGACGAAGTGGATCTCCACCTGCGCCTTGCTGTAAGCGACAAGTCGCTAACAGCAATCTCACCACGTCAGATTGACCTGCTTCCGTCACTTTCGCCCACACCCTGGATTCTGCGTATCAGGATAGTTTGATGTATCGGACAAGGGCGATTCATTCAATCGTGAATAGACCACTCGCAACTAATACGCTGGTCGCTATTCAATTTCTCCAGTCTTGAAAACGACCACTTTGAATTTTTAGGACGCAAATGTAAGGACGGGGTGCGCGGAAGACAGATATGGCTCAGGCGCGACATTGTTGTTGGCGGTTTACCGCCTACAACAACGGCGTCGAGGGAGATCCACTCGTAGCGTAGCGGAGAGTTAGCTCCCGAGCGCCGCGCACCGTTCCAGCCATATCTGTCTGGAGTGCACCCCGTCCGGACCCATACCACCATCCAAACCACATACCAAAGAAGACTTACGCTACCGGACGGTGTCAGTGCAAGACACGGGTTTCAGAATTAAAATCGTTCGGTCATTGTTCGTGTTTTGAAGATCGTTCAAATAAACTTTACCATGATTATTTATTATTGTATGATTATAGCCGTTGTTTCAGAAACAAAGTTCGTTTTTTGGAGGCTATATTTTGACAAAGAAGTTACTGGCCTATTTTGAGCTTGAACAGTTACACACCACGGTGCGCCGCGAAATTCTGGCGGGCTTTACCAGGTTCATCTCAATGGCCTATATATTGTTCGTTAATCCGTCCGTACTGGGGGCTTCTGGGATGGATAAAGGCGCGGTGTTCACCGCCACCGCGTTGGCATCGGCTTTAGGATGTCTGTTAATGGGTTTGCTCGCCAAGTATCCGATCGCGACGGCACCGGCGTTGGGCATCAACGCCTTCTTCGCTTACTCGGTTTGCATCGGCATGAAGATCCCGTGGCAGACGGCTTTGGCTGGTGTGTTCGTTGCCTCTTTGATTTTCATTTTGATCACGATTTTCAAGTTGCGTGAGATGATTATCGACGCGATCCCTGCAGATCTGAAGTATGCGATCTCAGGCGGGATCGGGCTGTTCATCGCATTTTTGGGCTTGTCTGATGGCGGCCTGATCGTCGCCAACAAGTCGACGCTGGTTGGACTCGGGGACTTGAGCGTTGGCACGACCTGGCTGACGATCTTCGGGCTCGTCGTTACCGCAGTGCTGATGGTGCGGCGGGTTCCCGGTGGCATTTTCATCGGGATGGTTTTGACGACGCTGCTTGGCCTGGGCACCGGTTTGATCCACATGCCTAGCGCGATCATCTCGCCGGCACCGTCTCTGGCACCGACGTTTGGCGTAGCGATCAAGCACATTGGCGACATCAATTCCTTGCAACTGGTGGTCGTGGTGCTGACGTTCTTGCTAGTCACGTTCTTTGATACCGCCGGCACCTTGGTGGGCTTGGCGAACCAAGCCGGGTTCATGAAGGACAACAAAATGCCGCGTGTCGGCAAGGCGTTGGCTTCTGATTCCACCGCGATGCTGGTCGGCTCTGTACTGGGTACCAGCCCGGTTGGCGCGTATGTCGAATCTAGCGCCGGGATCGCGGTTGGTGGCCGTTCAGGGTTGACTGCCGTTACGACAGGCGTGTTCTTCTTGTTCGGGCTGTTCTTCTCACCGCTGTTGGCAGTGGTGACGACCCAAGTCACCGCACCGGCTTTGATCATCGTCGGGGTCTTGATGGCGCAGTCGTTGCGCGAGATCAAGTGGGACGACATGGCGATTGCGATTCCGAGTTTCCTGATTTTGCTGGGGATGCCGCTGACTTACAGCATTTCTGATGGGATCGCCTTGGGTTTCATCATGTACCCGATCACCATGATTGCGGCCAAGCGTGGCAAGCAAGTCAGCCCGATCATGTACGGCTTATTCTTTGTTTTCATCGGCTTTATGTGGATATTGAACGTCGATTGATGATGGCGCCTGTTACCTCTGGAAAAGAGGTGGCAGGCGTTTTTTGGTTGCGAATCGCACAAAAAAACCGCCCACAAGTGGACGGCTTCGTTGGCTTTAGTGGCAAACAGAATAGTGTAAAGCGGTCAGTTGATCGAGTTTCTCAACTTTGGTCAGGCTCAAGTTCACGTCGTTGACGCCGCTTGCGACCAGCGAGATCCCTTCGCCTAGCAAAACCGGTGCGATCGTGATGATCAGCTCATCGACCAGCCCTGCGCGCAATAGTTCGGTGAAAATATCGGCACCACCGACCAGCCAGATGTCCTTGCCTTTTTGTTCCTTGAGCTGGCGGACGAAACCAGGCACGTTACCGGCGACGACGGTTGTTGGATCATCAGTGTCGTGCAACGTCGTCGAGAAAACATAGCTTTCCTTGTCGCTGTATGGATAACTGCCAGCAAGCCGCAACGCCCGCTGATAGGTTTTACGTCCCATCAGCACGGTGTCGATGCCAGCATAGAAACGCTGATAGGCATCGTCGGCAGCGCTGGAACCCAACGCTGACAGCCATGTCGTACTGCCGTCAGGTTCCGCAATAAAACCATCGAGACTCTCTGCTAAGTACAAAATCACATTTCGTGCCATACTGCCCACCTCGTCTTTCATTTATGAGTTCATTATATCACAAAGTGAAAACGGTATCATAGCTCGGAAGGGATTCATTGTACTTAGTTTGTTGATACTGTCCGGTAGCGTCAGTGTGGTTAAGCTGGTATTGGGGATGGCGGTATAGGTCGGGTTTGGTGTGTTCCGGCCCTTGAGATGGCTGGAACGGTGCGAGGCGCTCAGGAGCTAACTCTCCGCTTCGCTACGAGTGGATCTCCTTCGACGCCTTTGTTGTAAGCGGCAAAGCCGCTAACAACAATGCCGCGCCTGAGCCATCTCGGGCCTCCACACACCAAACCCTGACGTTAGCGTCCAACGTCTCAGAAGTGGCAATTTCCACGAAAGTAGAAGTGGACTAGTGACTGATAACACGTCCAATTGAGAATGGACTAGCTATCATTAACGGATAATCCAGTTGTCCGTAACACCAAACAATCCTGATACGCAGAACCTAGGGTGCGGGCGAAAGCGACGGAAGCAGGTCAATCTGACGTGGTGGCATCATTCTTGGCGACTTGTCGCCATAGAATGAGCGCAGGTGAAGATCCACTCGTAGCGTAGCGGAGAGTTAGCTTCACCGAGCACCGCCACTACGACTGATTGAAACCTGCTGGAGTCGCTTTTGCCCGTGCCCGACAGTTTACTGGTCTACCCAACGCTAAATGCTTACGCTGCCGGACAACGATAGCCCTTAACGATTACTTGCGTGACCACAGATCGATGCTGGTTTCTGTTAGGATGTGGCCGGCCATGGCGTGGCGGGCTTCGTTCAGCCAAAAGCCTGGTTGAAGATCAAGCGTGGTGTCTAGCGCAAACACGGTCAGGGTGTAGGCGTGATCAGCGTTAGGCGGCTGCGGGCCCACGTAGCCTTGGCTGATACGAGTGTCGCTTTGGTGGATGAGACCGCCGGCGTTGGCGTTTTTGCCTTGCACCATGGCCAAGGCTTCGGTGCGGCTGGCGTCTTCGGGGATCTGCGTCGTGTCGCCGGGAACGTTGGCGATGTTCCAGTGGATCCATGGAAATCCGGAAACCGGCACGGCGTCATAGTCGATCAGCCACACCGCAAAACTTTTGGTGGTTTGCGGCGCGTCGCTGATCGTGATGGGAAAACTGCGCTTGGGATAGCCTTGATAGCGATCTGATTGCTCAGCGTACTTACCGAAACGGTCAGCCAAGTAGCCATTTTCTAAGGGAACGGAAATTTGCATATCGATACACCTGCTTTCATAAGGATTAACGTGACAATTAAAGGTTAACACATAAATGGATTGAACTAGTATCTGGATTCAGCAGTGTCGATCCCGTCATGTCGCGCATCAGCAGGAAGATATTTTCGCACAGTCAAGTAGCGGTGAGGAGATTACAGAGACTTATGTGTCCTAACAACTGGTAAAATGGTAATCTAAGATTAGCACAGTCCCACCATAGGAGGTCACGCGCATGCCATATTATGATCAACATGTTCATACGTATTTCTCGTTTGATTCCGATGCCCAATTTGAAGACTATCTCGCTCAGACCAAGCAGCCGTTTGTGACAACGGAGCACCTGGAGATGGCTAATCCAGACGATCACGGCGATGACAACAAGCCGGATTATGCCGCCTATGTCGCCAAGCTCGACGCGTTGCACGCCAAGTATCCCAACCAGTTTTTGCGTGGTATCGAGGTCGGCTATTATGAACCGAAGCTTGAAGACATCTATCAGTATCTCGATGCTAACCGCTATGATTTGGTGTTGTTGAGCTTCCATCATAACGGTGACTACGATTTTCAGGACGACCACTTTAAGTCTGTCGATAAAAAGGCGCTGGTGCAGGATTATTACGCCCGGATGCTGGCCGGGGTGCGGCGGTTTGACGGCGCCGACGTCTTGGCCCATTTTGAATACGGGTTGCGCGTCGTTGAGGTGACGCCGGCAGAGCTGGCCGCCTGGGCGCGGCCGACGATCCAGGCAATCTTCAAGGAGATCATCGCCAAACACATGGCCTTCGAGCTCAACACCAAGTCGATGTATATGTGGCACGATGCCGCTTTGTACGACTTGGTGATCCCGTGGTACCAGGCGCTTGGCGGCGAGCTGTTCACGTTAGGCAGCGACGCGCATGACGCTGACAAATTCCAGATGGATTTTGATCAGGCAAAAGCGTTCTTGCATCAGCATCGGATCACCCAACTGGCGGTGTATCAAGACCATCAGCCGACGTTGGTGACATTTTAATAGAAGAATAGGGAGGAAACGATGACAGAATTAACCAATCCCGAATTAAAAACGTTGTTCGAACAGGTGCAAGAAGGCTACACGATGCCGGTGCGGATCGAAGTCTCCGGCGAGGCCAGCGGCCAGCTGTTGCACAGCCAATCGCAAGAGCGACTACAGCCTAATGGCGAGTTGTTGGTGCAGGTGTCTGACACCACCGATGTTGACTACACGCTGAGCCACGAACTGTTGCACATGTATTACGCGGCCAACGGGTTCCCGCAGCTGCAGTATCACTTATTGACAGGAACGCCAGAGCTGGATCGCCAGCACTACGCAACCGCCACGGCGCTGTCTTCGGCGGCGTTGCACATCGTGATCGCGACCTGGCAACGCGAGCATGGATTACTAGGCGACGCCCAAGAGGCCCAATTGGCCGCCGGGTTTGCGGCCGTACTGACACCGGAGCCGTCAGCTGGGGATCAGCTGTTGATCTATCGCAGTTTGTCGCTTTTCGATCACATGACGCTGTTTGTTGACGGCGGCAGTGATGCCCAGCGCGCTGAATGGCAAAAGCGCTACCCGCAGGCACTGGCGATCGCGTCGGCGTTGTACGAGACGCTGACGGCGAAAAAGATCGACTCGCCGTTTGCGTACCGGCGGGCGCTGGTCAACTTGTTTGGCCGGTTCAACGCCTTGATTCAGGCAGCAGGGTTTCAGCCGATCGATAATCCTGAGTTTGCGACGCTGCCACCGGTGTTGTCGCCGCGGCAGTTGCGCCTGAGTCTGAACCAGGTGTTCGAGCTCAAGCACTCGACGTATCGCGACCGCGACACCAAGCAACAAGCATACGTTGCGATGGGCAAAGGCGACGGCCAAAACGCCTTCGTTTTGCCGCTGAAAGACACAACGCCTGCCGCGTTTCAGAGCTTGTATCAACAGCCGATCGGCGAGTTGCTCGACGCCTACCATCTCGATTACACCATCCGCTAGCTTGCCAAAGGAAGTGGGAAGATGTTTGATCTACAACATGCGATCGATCAAGCCGACCGCGTTGCGTTTCTGACCGGTGCCGGGGTATCGACGGCGTCAGGGATCCCGGATTACCGCAGCAAAGGTGGCTTGTACGCCGATGCCAACCAAAAGCCGGAATACGCGTTATCAGACGACAACCTGGCGCGGCATCACGCCGATTTTCATCGCTGGGTGTTGGCCAACATGTTTCACCCGGAAGCCAAACCCAATGTCATCCACGAGACGATGGCGGCCATCACCAACGCCAAAGGCACGATCGTCACCCAAAATGTCGACGGTCTCGATCGCCAAGCCGGCGCCAAGCACGTCGTTGAGTTTCATGGTAACTTGTATCGCCTGTATTGCCAGAAGTGTCACCAGACGTTCACGTTTGAGCAGTATCGCGAGTCTGATGTTCACGCGGAAGACGGCGGCGTGATCCGGCCAGACATCGTGTTGTACGGTGAACCGATCGCACCAGACGTCGTCGAAGCGGCGGTGGCGGCAATCTCTTCGGCAGATTTACTGGTGGTTGTCGGCACCAGCCTGGTGGTTTATCCGTTTGCCGGACTGTTGCGCTATGCGCAACCGCAAGCAACGCTGGTCGCGGTCAACCGCGAAGCGTTGCAGCTGCCTGTGGGGGCACATATGGTGGTGGCTGATGCTCAGGAAGTCTTTGCCACACTGCATCGTTAAACTGTTGGGGGAACTCTGGGAGACTGGAGGATAACATGTCAAAAAATCGAGTCGAGGCGTTCACTGATGGCGTGATCGCGATCATTATCACGGTCATGGTGTTGGAGCTGCGGCCGCCAGCCGGTGGTGGCTTCGCTGATTTATGGGACCTGCGTTTTGAGTTTCTGATTTACCTGGTCAGCTTCTTGACCCTGGCGGTGTATTGGAGCAACCATCATCACCTGTTCCAAATCGTCAAACGCGTCGACGGCGCCGTTTTGTGGAGCAACATCGCGTTTTTATTTGCGACGTCACTGTTTCCTTTTGCCACGGCTTGGGTGGGGCAACATCATGTTGGCGCCCACGCGCCAGAGCTGTTTTATGGCTTCGTCGTGCTGCTATCGGATGTGGCTTATTACGTCTTGGTGCAATGTCTCATGCGCGTGAATACGAAGTCCAACGCGGTGACTGAACTGTTGGGGCGCGGGTATTACAAGCCGCTGATCTCCATCGCAGTGAACATCGTGGCTTTGGGTTTGGGGGCGCTGTGGGCGCCACTGACGATCATCGTCGACACATTGTTGTTGCTGATGTGGGTCATTCCAGAGCGGCGGATCGAACATCACTTAAACGACCAAGGCTGAGCGTTAAAAATGACAGACGCCGGCCCAGACGCTACAATTAAATCAGGGAATAACTAAGCTCTTGGCAAATGCCGAGGGCTTTTTGGATGTCGCGGAATGGGAAAAAGGAGTGATGACGGTGCCGACGTTTAAGGCCAGTTGGGACAGTGGGAACTATCAGTTCATGGCGATGGTGCTGATCGCGCCAGGGGTGGCGCGGCAAGGAAACAATTGTAATCCGGCGACGTTTGAAACGACCGGTTTGGTGTGGCAAGGGCCGAAGCTGATCATGTATGAAGTCGATTGGACCGATGCCGCGCAGATCAGTCGTGTCCAGTTAGCGGCGGGCGAAGCGCGAAACCGGTTCATGCGGATGCCGGCTTCAGCGTATTTTCAAAGTCACGCTGATGTGGAAAGCGTGACCGGTGTCTGCGGCTTCGATGTCGATAGCGCGGCGCAAAGGTGGCTGCTGATCGAGGGCCTGCATCTCGCAGATCTGACAAAGCTTTCGACGCTGGCCTGGCAACAAGCCGCAGAAGCGGGCTACTGTCGCGACAAACTCAAGGTAGAAAGCGAAATCGTCGACCTGGAATGGCCAGATGACAACGATTCCTAAAAAAGTGGGCAGATTGCGAGCGTTAAAAATGACTTTTTTTGAATCAGGGCTTAAAATTAAATCAGGCGCATCGGCCGTAGTGGGTAGCGACCATATGTGCCGAATACACGAATGAACGTTCCCCCAGAACGTGGCATGGCAGACTTAGCCCCCGAATCGTTTCGGGGGCTTTTTTCGTTGTGGCGCATGTTGAAGAAGTGATTGCCAAAGTATATAACGAAGACATAACAGTTTTAAACAATCGATATTAGCCAGTGCATCGATATAAGGGGGACCCACATATGGCAACTAAAAGCAGTCAACTTACTCGGCGTTCAGCGCGTGATTTTAGTGATAAGCCCGTTGCTTTGGCGACGTTGAAAGACATCATCGCTGAAGCGCAACGTGCGCCTTCGTGGGAAAATGCCCAGCCGTGGAAAGTCTACTTAGCAGTCGGCGAAACCGCCAAACAACTTCGTAGGGGCAATGCCGAAGCGGTCGCTCAAAAGCAAAAGAGCCGTGCCGAAGTCACACCGCCACAAGCGTGGGCAGCCAAGCCGCAGAAAAACATCGATGAGTGGGTCAAAAATATGGCGACCTATATGGGCAATGACGTTCAAGCATTCAGTGAGGCCGGCAAGCATCTGTATCACGCACCTGCAATTGCCTATATCACGATTCCCAAAAATTCAACGCAATTTAGCGCATACGATACAGGGGCCTTTGGTTACGGCATTTTACTGGCTGCGGAAGAACGTGGCATTGGGGCTTTGCCAGCATATTCATTTGTGCGTTTTCCGGGGCTGGTTCGGCAAGCCTTTGATATTCCTGAAGATGAAGCCATTTTCATGGGGATTGGTCTAGGCTATCCGGTGGCTGCCAAGATCAACAACATGGCAACGACCCGTGAACCGTTAGATGACATGCTACAAGTTCGCGAGTAGAAAATTGTTGCCGTAAAAGTGAGCATTTTCGTCCGGTTGGTCGAAGATGCTCACTTTTTTGCTGACGACACAGAAAAGCGCCGTCTGGGCAGAGACGGCGCTTAAAGGGGTATGATGGAAAACACTTGCCGGATGCGGCATCATTCGGCAAGGCTTGAGTTTTTGGATAACAGTAAAATTTGCGTGGAGATTGCGGCGGGTGCACCTGGCTTAGCCTCCCAGCTAAAACCGGGTTGCTTCGCTCTGGTTTCGTCGAGCTGCGCAGGACAACGCGGTTGCGGATAAGTCATCTCGGTCACGCACTGGCGTTGCCAGCACGCGCCCAAGCTGCCTTATCCACACCGCTAAGCCCGTCCTGCTCCGCTCTGGTTTTAGGCCAGAGATTGTTCCTTGGTCATTGCTTCTTCGGCTTCTTTGGTGACGATCGCGTCGGTCGTTTCCTTGTCGAAGAAGTGGGCTTTGTTGACATCGAAGCCCATCTTGACCTTTTCACCAGGGTTGTGGAAATCACGGGCATCAACGGTGGCAACGAAGTCAGTACCGTCAACGGTAGCATACAATTGAGAGGTGGCCCCCATCAATTCAGAAACAGTAACGACAGCGTCGATGGTTTGATCTGGCCAAGTTTCGAGGAAGGCTTGCTCGGTGTGAATGTCTTCAGGACGGATCCCGAGGGTGATGTCTTTGTCGTTGTAGCCGCGATCGTTAAGGATGTTTGCGCGGCCTTCAGGAATCGCGATATCTAAGCCTTTGCCGTCGTTGATGCGGCCATTCTTGTAGTGAACGGCCATGAAGTTCATAGCCGGGCTACCCATGAACCCAGCGACGAATTGGTTCCGTGGGTTGTCGTAAACTTCCGCTGGGGTGCCGATCTGTTGCACCTTACCAACAGACATAACAACCACCCGATCGGCCATCGTCATCGCTTCGGTTTGGTCATGGGTAACGTAGATGGTGGTGGTGTTCAAGCGCCGGTGCAATTTGGCAATTTCAGCACGCATGGAAACACGCAACTTGGCATCCAAGTTGGACAGCGGTTCGTCCATCAAGAAGATCGGGGCATCACGCACGATCGCCCGCCCTAAAGCGACACGCTGGCGTTGACCACCAGACAAGTCGGCCGGTTTGCGAGACAGGAACTCGGTCAAACCAAGGATCTCGGCGGCTTCGTCGACCCGCTTTTTGATGTCATCTTTGGCATACTTACGCAACTTTAACCCGAACGCCATGTTGTCGAACACGGTCATATGTGGGTACAAGGCATAGTTCTGGAAAACCATCGCGATGTCGCGGTCTTTTGGGGCCACGTCGTTCATGACCTTGTCACCGATACGCAATTCGCCTTTGGTGATGTCTTCCAACCCGGCGATCATACGCAGGGTGGTCGACTTCCCACAACCGGAAGGCCCAACGAAAACAATGAACTCTTTGTCTTTAACGTGCAGGTTAAAGTCCATTACAGAATCGTGATCAGCATGCGGATACTTCTTATAGATGTGGTCGAGATCGATTTGAACCATATTGTTCACTCCTATCCTTATTTACAAGTTTAAGTATAAATGTAAGCGATTGATTGCACATGTGCTAAGTTGCACAAAAAAGCCGCGGATTTTTGCACGATTTGACCAAAAACGTATGTTACACTCGCTTTAAGCAATAGGAGGGATTCAGTATGGCAAAAGCATACACCGTGGTCTTGGTTGCCACCCCGTCAGGGTATCTCGTCATTAATCGCCGCAAACCGCCGTATGTCGGGTTGTGGAACGGACTAGGCGGAAAGGTCGAACCCGGCGAAACACCGGCGGCCGGCGCGATCCGCGAGGTGCAAGAAGAAAGCGGCATCCGGTTGACAGCAGTTCAAGATTGCGGACTGGTACACTGGTATGTCGACGGGCAGTTGCGCGGGGAGCTATATCTTTTCAGCGGGACGACCACCACAGAAGGTGACTGGCCACAAGCAACGCGCGAAGGCATCTTGGCGGCGATGCCAGACGCTTGGCTGATGGATCCGGCCAACCTCGGCTTAGTGCCGGATCTTGCCGCGATGTTGCCGCTGTTCAAAGCCCAAAAGCCGGGCGAGTACGCCTCACATTTTACCGGTGAGCAGTTCATCGATTTGGTGGCAGTCAATGATTGACGTCGGGGTGACGGCGGTCGCTGAGCACCCGACGCTGGCCGCCGACGGGAAAACTAGCACGCTGTTAGACCTTGCCCGGTATTTTCCAATCGTTGAGTTGGACACGACTTACTATGGGATTCCCAAGCCAGAAACGGTGATGAAGTGGCAACAACAGGTGCCTAAACAGATGCGCTTCATCGTCAAGGCGACGGCGTTCATGACGCTACACGAGCGCTCAGACGAAGTCGACGTTCCGCAACAGTTTGCAACGCTTGCCGACGTGTTGAAACCGCTGGTCGTCACTCACCAACTGGCAGCAATTTTGTTCCAGTTGCCACCTTATTGCGCGGTGACGCCAACTAACGTGCGCTACCTGCGCCGGGTACGCGAGCGCTATCCCGACTTGCCGGTGGCAGTCGAGTTCCGCCACGACAGCTGGTATCTGCCGCAGTATCGCGAATCGACGCTGGCGCTGTTGCGCGAGTTGCGAATGATCCACGTCGTCGTCGACGAGCCGCAGACGCCAAGCGGCAGTGTCCCGCTGGTGCCGGTGGCCACGAATGCTGAGTTGACGATCATGCGCCTACACGGCCGCAACTACGCCGGTTGGCAAAATGGAAACGGCCCCGGCTGGCGTTCCCGCCGGACCAACTACCGCTACCAACCAGCTGAGCTTGAACAACTGCTGACAACGGCGAGAAGCCTCAAGAGCCGCGACGTTGCCGTGATTTTCAACAACAACGGTGGCGGAGACGCCGCTGCCAATGCACAACAATTCATCGCCAAAGCCAGCCTCGACTACCCACACCTGGCGCCACGACAGCTCGACTTGTTTTAGAGACGATTACTGTCTGGTAGCGTAGGCATTTAGTTGGTTTTAGACCAATCGCGGTCGGGTGCGGGCAAAAGCGACTCCAGCAGGATCAATCTGTCGTGGAGAGGGTTCGGCTTCGCTAACTTCGTCTGCGACGAAGTGGATCTCCACCTGTGCCTTGCTGTAAGCGACAAGTCGCTAACAGCAATCTCACCACGTCAGATTGACCTGCTTCCGTCACTTTCGCCCACACCCTAGATTCTGCGTATCAGGATAGTATCGTGTAACGGACAGCGGGCTATCCCACGCTATAAATATGGTGTAACAACTGTATTGTCAGTCGCTATCCAATTTTTCTAACCTCGGAAATTGCCACTTAGGATATTTAGAACGCAAATGTGAGGACGGGGTGTGCGGAGACAGGAGATGGCTCAGGCGCGGCGTTGTTGTTAGCGGCTTGCCGCTTACAACAAAGGCGTCGAAGGAGATCCACTCGACGCGAAGCGGAGAGTTAGCTCCTGAACGCCGCGCACCGTTCCAGCCATCTCCTGTCGGAGCGCACCCCGTCCGGACCTATACTACTATCCAAAACGCATCCCAAGGAAGACTTACGCTGCCGGACAAGGCAAGTTGATTCAGATGGATTTAGCAAACTTTCTCATTCGTTATGCGTCCTATGCTATACTAAAAGGCATCTAGACACTTGTTTGCAAGTGCAATACTGAGATTGTTGCAGGAGGCACAATATTCATGGCAAAACCAACGTTCTACGTGACCACCCCGATCTATTACCCAAGTGGCAAGCTTCACATCGGTAACGCGTACTCGACCATTGCGGCCGACGTTATCGCGCGTTACAAGCGCCTGATGGGTTACGATGTTTTCTTCTTAACTGGGACTGACGAACACGGCTTGAAGATCGAACAAAAAGCCGACGCCTTGGGCATCACGCCACAAGCGTATGTCGATGGCATGGTCGCGCAGATCAAGTCGCTGTGGAAGATGCTTGAAATCACCAACGACAAGTTCATCCGGACGACCGATGAAGAACACGTCAAGGCGGTCCAAAAAATCGTCGAACGCCTGATCAAACAAGGCGACGTTTATTTGGGTGAATACACCGGTTGGTATTCTGTGGAAGACGAAGAATACTTCACTGAACCGCAACTGGCAGAAGTTTATCGCGATCAAAACGGTAAGGTCATCGGCGGGAAAGCACCTTCTGGCCATGAAGTGCAGCTGGTTAAGGAAGAGAGTTACTTCTTCCGCATGAGCAAATACGCCGATCGCCTGCTGAAGTATTACGATGAGCATCCCGATTTCATCCAGCCAGAGACTCGCAAGAAGGAAATGATCAACAACTTCATTAAGCCAGGGTTGGAAGACTTGGCGATGTCACGGACAAGCTTCAACTGGGGCGTGCCGGTGCCAGAAAATCCGAAGCACGTGGTTTACGTGTGGGTCGATGCGTTGCTCAACTACATCACCGCGCTGGGTTATGGTTCCGACAACCACGACTTGTTTGACAAGTACTGGCCGGCCAATGTCCAGCTGATCGGTAAAGAAATCGTCCGGTTCCACACGATTTACTGGCCGATTATGTTGATGGCGCTGGGATTGCCAATTCCGAAGAAGATCTATGGCCATGGCTGGTTAGTGATGAAAGACGGCAAGATGTCCAAGTCCAAGGGCAACGCCATCTATCCGGAAATGCTGGTCGAACGCTACGGGTTGGATGCGCTACGTTACTATTTGATGCGTGCCATTCCGTTTGGTAACGACGGCATTTTCACCCCGGAAGACTTCATCGATCGGATCAACTTCGATCTCGCCAACGACCTGGGCAACTTGTTGAACCGAACGATCGCGATGATCAACAAGTATGTCGGTGGCACCTTGCCACAGTTGCAACACGACGGCACGCCGTTTGATGCTGGTCTTGAAGCAACGGCCGCGGCAGTCATCAAAGAATACGGGGAGCACATGGACGCCATGCAGTTCTCCGACGCGATGGATGCGGCTTGGAAACTGGTTGCGCGCGCCAACAAGTACATCGACGAAACCGAACCTTGGAACCTGGCCAAAGACGACAGCAAAAAGCCTGCGCTGGATTCTGTCATGGCACATCTGGCCGAAAGCCTGCGCCTGATCGCGCTGTTGATCCAACCCGTGATGACCCACGCGCCAAAGCAGATCTTCGGTCAGCTCGGCTTCGACGACCAAGACGAAGGCCAAGAAACCCTCGAATGGGGTCACCTGCCGGCCGGCGCCCAAGTGGTTGCCAAAGGGACGCCGATCTTCCCACGGCTCGACGCTGAAGCTGAAGTGGCCTGGATCAAAGCCCAGATGACGCCACCAAAGGCCAAGGCCACTGTTAAGGATGAAGACCGCAAGAAGGAAATCGATTTTGAGACCTTCGATAAGTCCGAGATCCGTGTCGCCGAGATCCTCGACGTCGAAAAGGTCAAAGGCGCTGACAAGCTGTTGAAGTTCACGCTCGACGCCGGCGATGAAGGAACCCGCCAGATCCTCAGCGGGATCGCGAAGTACTATCCACACTACGATGAACTCAAAGGCAAGAAGGTCATGGCGGTTGTCAACCTGAAGCCACGCAAGCTTCGTGGTGAAATGTCAGAAGGCATGTTGCTTTCTTCTGAAGACAGCAAAGGCAAGATCGAGCTTGTGATCGTGCCATCTGAAATCGAAAATGGGAGTTTGATCGGTTAACCAACTGATCGAGATATTAACGGTGTGCGATTTTTCGCACACCGTTTTTTGAGTTCAATTATTTTGAATTAAGGGCATCACCGGGGCAGCTGCAAGTACCATGAGCAATTTTTTGTGTGAGCTTTGGCTTACTAAAGAATCCGTTTTCAGAAACAGATGGCGGGTTATGTTTGCGGAGACCGGATGTGGCTTCATCCGAGCGTTAGAAAATCTGACATAAAGTTGTGCTTGCGTGAGCTAAAGTGACATCTATCATACTGGCTAGCATGGCCGCTAACGTATTAATATCGGAAATATTGTGCGATTCACTCTAATTGGAAGATTTTTCATCAATGAGAACTTGCATTATAAGAATTCGATGAGTAAACTAGTCTCTAAACTCACTTGTTTTTAAATAATGTTAGAGGTGAACGGAATGCGGCACAATCAGGAAACGATGTACGACCCAGAATTCGAACATGCCGCCTGCGGGATGGGTTTCATTACCCAGATCGACGGTCACGCCTCGCATGCTTTAGTTGAGCGTGCGTTGGTGATGTTGGAGCGGATGAACCATCGTGGCGGTACTGGCGCAGAACCGGATACCGGCGATGGCGCTGGGATCTTGATGGCGATGCCGGATAGTTTCTTCCGCAACTATGCGGCAGAACAAGACTTCGACTTACCGAAGTTTGGCGACTACGCAGTCGGTAACTTTTTCTTACCTCAAGATGAAGAAGGTAAGGACGCGACGCAAAAGGCCGTGACAGCGCAGGTAGAAAATCATGGTTTTCGTGTCTTGGCATGGCGTGCTGTGCCATATGTTTATGAAGCTTGTGGCCCGACTGCCCAAAAGGTGATGCCGAGCTTCATGCAGTTGATCGTCGCGCGTCCTGACGCTGTGGCGGCGGGACGGCCTTTTGAAGATGCCTTGTACAAATTACGGCGTCAGCTTGAAGGCTTGTTTACGGCGGATGATTTTACGATCGTGACCTTCTCCAGCCGGACGATCGGCTACAAGGGGATGTTGCACGCTTATCAAGTGGGGCAATTCTATCCGGATCTGCATGACGAAACCATGCAGTCATCGATTTGCTTAACGCATTCGCGTTTTTCCACCAACACCTTCCCAAGCTGGGATCGTGCCCAACCGTTCCGTTTCTTGGCCCATAACGGGGAAATCAACACCCTCAAAGGCGCCGAGAACTGGATGGCGTCTAACAACATTCCGGTATACAACGAAGACGATTCCGACTCCGCTAAGCTGGAAAACTGCATGGAATACCTCTACCACCACGGCCGCGATATTCCACAAGCCCTTTTGATGATGATGCCTGAAGCCTGGGGTGAAGACACCGGGATCTCCAAGCAACAACGCGCATTCGACGAATACAACGCCAGCTTCATGGCGCCTTGGGACGGTCCTGCCGCCATCTGCTTCACCGATGGCGTCCAAGTCGGTGCCGCCCTCGACCGTAACGGCTTACGCCCGTCGCGCTATTTGGTCACCAAAGACAACATCATGGTGGTTGCATCAGAATCTGGGGTCTTCGACGTTGCGCCGGAAGACTTAGTCGAAAAAGGCATCCTCGGCCCTGCCGAGATGGTGTTGGTCGACACGTCAGAAGGCAAGATCTATCACACCCAAGACATCAAGGACAAGTATTCGTCTGCCCATCCTTATCAACAATGGTTGGATGACAACCAGTTGACCTTGGATCAGGTGCCAGAAGCTGACGTTCAAGAAACCTTGACGCCAGAAAGCCTGCAGACGCTATGGCGCCGGCATGGCTACACTGAAGACATCATTCAAGATGCGATCATTCCGATGGCGACCAAAGGCGAAGAACCGATCATCTCGATGGGCTTTGACTCACCGCTGGCGGTTTTGTCGTCCAAGCCGCAAAGCTTGTTCACCTACTTCAAGCAACAATTTGCCCAAGTCACCAACCCACCGATCGATGCGATCCGTGAGAAGCTGGTCATCGGGACAGAAGTCTTCGTCGGCCCAGACGCCAATGTTGCCGCTGACGACCCGGCCAACGCCAAGAAGGTGAAGCTCGCTTCGCCGATGTTGACGACTTCAGAATTTGAGAAGCTCCGCCGGCTTGATCAAGACGGTTTCCACACGCAAGAATTGTCGATCTGCTACGCCAAGTCTGACCGTCAGCACCGTTTGCAACAGGCACTGGATGATCTGTTCCGCGCGGCAGAAACTGCGGTCGATGCCGGCAAGAACCTGTTGATTTTGACCGATCGCGATGCCGGCAAGTCCAAACTCGTGATGCCGATCTTGTTGGCCGTCTCTGGCTTGAACAATTATTTGGTACGCAAAGGCAAGCGGGGCAAGGCGTCGATCTTGGTCGATACCGGCGAAGCTTGTGAAGTCCACCATTACGCCGCTTTGATGGGGTATGGCGCCAGTGCCATCTATCCGTATGGCGTCTACGCGACGTTGAAGGCCTACAACATGGGTGACAAGCTCGACACTTACCGTCGTGCCGCTGAAAAAGGCATCGTCAAGGTCATGAGCCGGATGGGGATCTCGACCATCACCGGCTACCAAGGCGCCCAATTGTTTGAAGCGGTTGGTCTGTCGACGGCCGTTGTCGATGAATACTTCACCGGTACCCAAAGCCGTCTCGGCGGGATCGGTCTGGATCAGATCGAAGCTGAATACATGGCACGCTACGAGCGCGCATTTGGCCCGAAGGCGAAGTACGACCTGCCAAGCGGTGGTTCCTTCAAGTACCGTGCAGAAGGCGAGCACCATCTTTACAACCCGAAGACGATTTACAAGTTCCAGCGGGCGGTCCGCCTTGGCGATTACAAGCTGTACAAAGATTACGCCAAAGAGATGCACGAAGAAGAGCTGGCCGATCCGACAACGTTGCGTTCACAATGGCACATCCATTCTGATCGTCCAGCCGTGCCGTTGGCAGAGGTGGAACCCGTTTCTGCCATTGTCCGCCGTTTCAAGTCCGGCGCGATGTCTTATGGGTCGATCTCTGAAGAAGCCCACACGACCATTGCCGAAGCGATGAATCGCCTCGGTGGTAAGTCGAACTCTGGTGAAGGTGGCGAACCGCGCTGGCGGTTCAAGACCCAAGGCCAAAAGCAAGATGTGAACTCCAAGATCAAGCAGGTCGCTTCTGCACGTTTCGGGGTCAACACCGAATATCTCATGCACGCCGAAGAAATCCAGATCAAGATCGCCCAAGGCGCAAAGCCTGGTGAAGGGGGCCAGCTTCCTGGCACCAAGAACTTCCCATGGGTCGCTGAGGTCCGTGGTTCTGTGCCTGGTGTGCGGTTGATCTCGCCTCCGCCGCATCATGATATCTACTCGATCGAAGACCTTAAGCAACTCATCTACGATTTGAAGCAAGTTAACCCAGATGCCGCTGTGACTGTTAAGCTGGTGTCTTCCACCGGCGTCGGCACCATCGCGACTGGGGTCGTTAAGGCCGGTGCGGACAAGGTCGTCATCTCAGGTTATGACGGCGGTACCGGGGCCGCACCACGGAACTCCGTGCGTGATGCCGGTTTGCCATGGGAAATGGGTTTGTCTGAAGCCCATCAGACCTTGGCGATGAACCGTCTGCGTCAACGGGCTGTCTTGGAAACCGATGGGAAGCTGATGGATGGCCGCGACGTTGCCGTTGCGATCATGTTAGGCGCTGAAGAGTTCTCCTTTGCTTCGTTGGTCTTGGTTTCTGTTGGTTGTATCATGATGCGGGTCTGCTCGTTGAACACCTGCCCAACAGGGATCGCGACACAAAACCCAGCCTTGCGCAAGTTCTTCATCGGCACGCCTGAAAACGTCATTAACTGCATGGAATTCATCGCCCAGGATCTGCGTGAAGAGATGGCCAAGTTAGGTTATCGCACGGTTGATGAAATGGTCGGGCATGTCGAACACTTGGTACCGCGCTTCAACGCGACAGGCAAGGCCAAGACGCTGGACTTCTCGCGAATGCTGTCGAAGACTTACGGCATCGAACGTAAGGTCTCTGATCCGTTCAAGCCGGATGATGAGCGCCCGGCGCTCAATGCCTTCGCCCAAGCGGCGGTGCAATCTGACGAAAAAACGGTCATCCAACGGCCGATCGACAACGTACAACGCGCTGCTGGTGCCCGGATCTCCGGCTGGCTGGCAAAGCGGTTCTCAGACGATCATCTGCCAGACGATCGCTTGACCTATGAATACACTGGGGTCGCTGGGCAGTCGTTCGGGGCATTTGCCGCGGAAGGTCTGACCCTGCGTCTGATCGGTGAAGCCAATGACTATGTTGGTAAGTCGCTGTCTGGTGGCCGCCTGATCGTTCAGGCGCCACAACAGGCCGCCCAGCTTTACGCCAACGCCCCGATCGTCGGGAACGTTGCGTGCTTTGGTGCGACTAGTGGTGAAGCCTACTTCAACGGCCGTGCCGGCGAACGTTTTGCCGTTCGTAATTCCGGTGCCAACGTTGTGGTCGAAGGGATCGGGGACCACGGTTGTGAATACATGACCGGTGGGACCGCTGTGATCTTGGGCTCGACAGGGCGTAACTTCGGTGCCGGGATGTCCGGTGGGGTGGCTTACGTCTACGATCCAGAACATAAGTTGGAAGCCAATGCCAACAAGAACATGATCGAGTTCTTCAAGATCGGTGAAACTGCCGGTGATGAGATCTTACACGAGCTGATCGTCCGCCATGCGCGTTACACGAACAGTGCCAAGGCCATCGAGCTGTTGGCTAGCTGGGATCAGGCAAAGCAGGACTTTGTCAAAGTCTACCCGAAGGAATTCCATCGCATGAACGATCTGATGGCGACACTCAAGGCTCAAGGCGTTGCGCAAAAAGACCTCGAACAAGCCGCATTTGATCAGGTGATGGGTCCTCAACCCACAGTTAAGTAATGCCTAGCGCGTACTAAGGAGGATTATTAATATGTCAGATCCCTTCGGATTTATGAAGTATACGCGCAAGGATAATCCTTGGCGCGATCCCAAGACCCGAGTCTTGGACTTCGAAGAAATGGAAATCCCGTTGCCTGAAAAAGAACGGCGGGAACAAGCCTTACGTTGCATGAACTGCGGGGTGCCGCATTGCCACGTGGGCTACGCCTACGCTGGCGGCAAGGCGGTATCAGGTTGCCCGAACGACAACTTGATCCCAGAATGGCAAGATTTTGTCGGCCGCAACGAAGACAAGCGGGCTTTCCAGCGCTTGACGCTGACCAACCCGTTACCGGATTTTACCGGTCATGTCTGCCCGGCACCTTGTGAAGTCTCATGTAACGAGGCGTTAAACAACAAAGGTATCACGATCCGCAACAATGAACGCTTCATCATCGATCAAGCCTTCAAGTATGGCTGGGTCGAAGAATCTGGCCGTCCCGTATCCCGCAATGGCATCAAAGTGGCCATTGTCGGTTCCGGTCCGGCTGGACTGACCGCAGCTTGGCGGTTGAACCAGCTCGGTTATGACGTCACGGTTTTTGAAGCCGATGATCGTCCCGGTGGCTTGGTGATGTACGGGATCCCGAACATGAAGCTGCCTAAAGAAGATGTTGCACGCCGGATCGCCGTGATGGAAAAAGTCGGCATCCACTTCCAGTGCAACACTCGCGTCGGAATCGATATCTCTGGTGCTGAATTGCAGGCACAATATGCACGGGTCCTGCTCGCCATCGGTGCGCGGATGCCGCGTGACCTCAAGGCGCCTGGCCGTGAATTGGCTGGGGTCGAACAGGCCTTAGACTTCTTGACTGACGCGACCAAGGCCGTGGAAAAAGAAGGTACTGCCGCTAACACCAAGCTTGCTGGCAAGAAGATCGTCGTCGTCGGCGGTGGCGACACCGGTAACGACTGCATCGCAACGTCTCTGCGTCTCGGTGCCCGCGATATCTTGCAACTGGAAATCGTGCCGTCAGCACCAAGCACACGCCCAGATGACAACCCATGGCCAGAATGGCCACGGACGCAACGCATTGGCTATGGCCAAAGCGAATACGCTGAGTTGTCTGACAAGCCGCTGACACGTTTTGCCCACACCATCACCGAATTCCACGGTGACAACGGCCACGTCCAATCCATCACGATCAACGAAGCCGATCACTTCCAGCCGGTTGCCGGCACCGAAGTCACCGAAGACGCTGATCTGGTGCTGTTGGCCATGGGCTTCACCGGCGCTGATTCGTCAGTGTTCGATGACTGTGGCGTCCACAAGGTCTACGATGATTACAAGACCGACAACGAACAAGTTTATGTTGCTGGTGATGCCCGGCGCGGTCCTTCTCTGGTTATCTGGGGAATCCGCGAAGGCCGGATGGCTGCTGAAGCCATTCACCAATCATTAAGCTCCGCCGCAGAACTGGCACCAGCCAGTGCGGTTAAGCATGCATAGCCATATACGAAGAGGACAAGTCAATCGACTTGCCCTCTTTGCTTATGTTGTCCGGCAACGTAAGCGCGTAGTTGGCTGTAGACCAATCGCGGTCGGGTGCGGGCGAAAGCGACTCCAGCAGGCTTCAATTTGTCGTGGAGAGGGTGCTCGGCGGAGCTAACTTCGTCTGCGACGAAGTGGATCTCCACCTGCGCCTTGCTGTAAGCGACAAGTCGCTAACAGCAATCTCACCACGTCAGATTGACCTGCTTCTGTCACTTTCGCCCACACCCTGGATTCTGCGTATCAGGATAGTTTGATGTATCGGACAAGCGGGTCAACTCGTTGGTCACCACTGATCCATTTCTACTCTCTTAGAAATTGCCACTTCTGGTGACGAGCGACGCTAACGTCAGGGTTTGGGGTGTGGAGGCCCGAGATGGCTCAGGCGCGGCATTGTTGTTAGTGGCTTGCCGCTTACAACAAAGGCGTCGAAGGAGATCCACTCGTAGCGAAGCGGAGAGTTAGCTTCTGAGCGCCTCGCACCGTTCCAGCCATCTCAAGGGCCGGAACACACCAAACCCGACCTATACCACCATCCAAAAGACATCCCAAAGAGGACTTACGCTACCGGACAGTGTGAGTTGGCTACCATGGTTTGCTGGAAGTTGACCCGATGCGTATAATGATTGAGACAAGTAAAAGGAGTCCAATATGGAAATTTTTGATTCACATACTCACCTCAACGACACGCCTTACGCGGGCAAAGAAGCCGACTATGTCCAGCAGGCTAAGGACCTTGGCGTTGTGGAAATGGCGATCGTCGGCTCGGATACGACTTTAAACGCTGGCGCTATGCGGCTGGCGGCACAGTTTCCGAATCTTTATGCGATCGTTGGCTGGCATCCGGAGTCCAGCAAGGATTACACCCAAGAAGCAGAAGACCTCATGATCTCGCAGTTGGCCGCGCCTAAAACGGTGGCGTTAGGGGAGATCGGGCTAGATTATCACTGGGATACCAGCCCGCGTGAGATCCAGCGGCGTGTGTTCCGCCGGCAACTGGCGATCGCGCGTGAGCAGCACATGCCGGTGTCGATCCATTCCCGTGATGCTTTTGAAGATACCTATGCGATCTTGCGCGAAGCACACCTGGAAGAGTTTGGCGGGATCATGCACTCGTTCACCGGTGACGCGGAGTGGGCCAAGAAGTTTTTGGACTTGGGGATGTATGTCTCGTATTCAGGCATTGTTTCGTTCAAAAACGCGCCTGAGGAACATCAAAGTGTCAAGGTGATCCCTGAAGATCGCTTGTTGGTGGAAACCGACGCGCCGTATCTGACCCCGACACCGTTTCGCGGCAAGCCCAATCAACCGGCCTACACGCATTATGTGGTCGATGCGGTGGCGAAGTTCAGAGAAGATACTGCAGAACACATTGCGGCGATCACGCGTGCCAACGCCCATCGCATTTTTGGCCTGGAGGAACTATGAGCAAATTCAAACAGATCATCGTCGTCGAAGGACGCGATGATACCAAGCGCTTGACCGAAGCGTTTGGCCCGATCGATACGATCGAAACGCGCGGCTCCGCGATTTCTAAAGAGACGCTGGCCTTGATTGCCCACGCCCAGGCGACCCGTGGCGTGATCGTGTTGACCGATCCCGATTTTCCTGGGGAAAAAATCCGCAAGACAATTTCTGCGGCGGTGCCTGGCGTCACGCACGCGTTTTTGCCACGGGCAGATGCGCGTCCTGATCGCGCCCATCAAAGCCTGGGGGTCGAACATGCGACGCCTGCCGCACTCAAAGAAGCCTTGGCGCACCTGATCGTCGAAACGCCAGACGCCCAAGCTCAGATCGCAACAAGCACCCTGTACGCTGCCGGCTTGATCGGTGGCCCCCGCGCTGCCAAGCGGCGCGCGCGGATCGGGGATGTGTTGCACATCGGCTACACGAACGGTAAGCAACTGCAAAAACGGCTCCGGCAGTTTGGCATCACGGAAGCCCAATTGCAGCAAGCTGTCGCCCAATTAGATGAGGAGGACGCCCATGCCTGAACATATCGCCAATCCGGCGCGCACCGCCGCGATTTTGAAACGTCACGGCTTCACCTTCAAGAAGAGCCTCGGGCAGAACTTCTTGACGAATCCTACGATTTTGCAAAACATCGTCGATGCCGCCGGCTTGAGTGCCGCTGACGATGTGATCGAAGTCGGCCCCGGCATCGGGTCGCTGACGCAGTTTATCGCCGAAAACAGCCATCACGTGCTGGCGCTAGAAGTCGACGGGCGGCTGTTGCCGGTGTTGGCCGAGACGCTTGACGGCTATTTGAATGTTGAGGTCGTCTTAGAAGACGTCTTGAAGGCGGACCTGCCCAAGCTGGTGGCGGAACACTTTGACGGCAAGCATCAGCTGAAGGTGGTCGCTAACCTGCCGTATTACATCACGACGCCGATCCTGACGCACCTGATGAAGTCGCAGCTGCCTTTTGCCAGCCTGACGGTCATGATGCAAAAAGAAGTGGCAGACCGGCTGACAGCGACGCCAAATTCCAAGGACTACGGGAGCCTGACGATTGGGATCCAGCAGTTCATGGATGTCGCCGTCGCCTTCGATGTGCGCCGGACGAACTTCGTGCCGGCACCCAATGTTGATTCCGCTATCGTGACGTTGACGCGTCGCCAGACGCCACGGGTGACAGTTAAAGATCAATCCGCGTTCGATCGGTTGGTGCGCGGGGCCTTCGCGGCGCGCCGCAAGACGCTGTGGAATAATCTGCAGAACCTTTATGGCAAGCAGAACAAACCGGCGCTACAGGCGGCTTGTGAGGCGGCACAAGTGGATGTCAGCAAGCGGGCAGAAGCGCTTTCAATCGAAGATTTTGGCCGTTTGGCAGATGCATTGGTTGCAAGCGGTTTTTAAGGATGGCTGTAACCTTAAAATTTTGGTGAAAAACGTTGATTTACTGGGTGTTTAATAGTTGCGGAATGCGACTTGTAATGGTATAATTGCAAATTCATAAAATTTGTGCTATGCTATTAACTAAGAGGTGAAGTGCATGCCAATGACTTTAGCAAGCATCAAGCAACAACTCGACGGTAAAATCGGCGAGAATCTCACAGTCGTCGCCCAAGCGGGCCGCAAGAAGGTTACCCGACGCAAGGGTACGTTGAAAGAAACCTATCCTGCAATTTTCGTGGTCGACCTCGATCAGGCAACCAACTCATTCGAACGCGTTTCTTATAGTTACGCAGATCTACTCACCAAATCGATCCAAATCACATTTGATGATGAAGCCCAAGTTTCCTAAAATCAGTCATGTTGCTAGTTGCACATGGCTTTTTTTGTACGCTAATTTACGATTGCTGTCCGGCGGCGTAAGTCTTCTTTGGGATAGTGGTATAGGTCGGGTTTGGTGTGTTCCGGCCCTTGAGATGGCTGGAACGGTGCGAGGCGCTCGGAAGCTAACTCGGCTCCGCCGAGTGGATCTTCCTCGACGCCTTTGTTGTAAGCGGCAAGCCGCTAACAACAATGCCGCGCCTGAGCCATCTCGGGCCTCCACACCCCAACCCCTGACGTTAGCGTCGCTCGTCACCAGAAGTGCAATTTCTAAGAGAGTAGAAATGGATTAGTTGTGACCAACGAGTTGACCCATTTGGCCATGACACCGAACTATCCTGGTACGCAGAATCCAGGGTGTGGGTGAAAGTGACGGAAGCAGGTCAATCTGACGTGGTGAGATTGCTGTTAGCGCCTTGTCGCTTACAGCAAGGCGCAGGTGGAGATCCACTTCGTCGCAGACGAAGTTAGCTCCGCCGAGCACCCTCTCCACGACAGATTGATCCTGCTGGAGTCACTTTTGCCCGCGCCCGACAGTTTACTGGTCTACCCAACGCAAAATGCTTACGTTGCCGGACAGTGACAGCACGGAATTGATCAAGGCGGATCGCAAGTCATCGGTCAAAGAGATGCTAAGTGTAGAAAAAACGGTTATACTAGAAAGAAATCCCTTACGAGACTGGTGGTCATTATGGAACTGATCCAAAAAGCCCCGGCCAAGATCAACCTGAGTCTAGATGCGCTGTACCGCCATCATGACGGTGAGCACGAATGGCGGATGGTGATGACTTCTGTCGACCTCGCCGATTATGTGCATATCCAGCCGAACAAGACGATCCGTGTCACCACGGACAGCGGGTTTCTGCCGGAAGATCCACGTAATCTTGCTTACAAAGCGGCGATGGTGTTGCAGCGTGCGGCCGGGACCCACCTGGGTGCACGCATTCATATCGAAAAACATATTCCCGTATCTGCCGGGTTAGGCGGCGGCTCTTCTGATGCCGCCGCGGTGTTGCGCGGGCTGAACGATTTGTGGCAGTTGGGGTATTCGCTCGAACAGTTGGCGACGATCGGCTTGCAGATCGATTCAGATGTGCCTTACTGCGTCTACTCGAAAACGGCGCTGGTCACAGGCCGCGGGGAGATCGTCCGGCCTTTAGGCGCGCTTCCGAGCTTTTGGGTGGTCTTGGCCAAGCCGCGCGCGTCGGTATCGACGCCCAGCATTTTGAACGCCTTGGACTATTCGCAACCGCTGCCGCGCCCGGACACAGACCGCGTGCTTTCTGGCATCGCCAGCCATGATTTTGCCGAAATGGCATCGGGCATGGCCAATTCGTTGGAAAAGTTGACGGCGAGCCGCTATCCGGATATTACCGCGCTGACAACGCGCTTTGTGAAATACGGTGCACAGATCGCACAGATGTCTGGCTCGGGCCCGACGGTGTTTGCGCTGTGTCAGAAACATAGCCGCGCGATTCGGGTCTATAACTCAATGAAGGGCTTTTGCCCCGAGGTTTATCTGGTCAGGCCACTTGGCTAAAGCAGTGCCGTCACGTTGACGCACTGCTATTTTTTATGAGGAGGCAATGATGGGACTTAGCGAATCGACGTTTTTATTGAGCCAACAGGCACAGCTGACTGTGCCGCAGCAGGCGTTGATCGCACGGCTGCGACAGTTTGTCGCAGACCACCGAGCCGATGCGCAAGCCGCCGTGTTTGTGCTTCATGGAGACGCCGGCTCCGGCAAAAGCGTTGTGCTTAACGCGGCGTTTACGGCGGTGCGCGAGCCGGGGATGCATCTGTTGGTCAACCATAACGAGATGCTGAAGGTTTACAAGGAAGTCGCCGGGCAGACGCCTGGGCTATACAAGAAGGATTTTGAGAAACCAACGCCGTTTATCAACCGCATGCAACGCCTGAAGCAAAAAGCGACTGCCGTGTTTGTCGACGAGGCGCACCTGCTGTTGAGCCAACCGGATCCGTTCAACGCGTACCGCGGCCACAATCAGCTCGCAGACTTGCTGGAACTGGCGCATGTGGTGGTGGTAGTCGAAGATTTTAACCAAGTTGTTAAGCTCAAGAGCCACTGGGATCAGGCGCTGTTGGCGCAGACGCTGGCCGGGCATGTGGTCGAAGAAGCGACGCTCGACCAACAGCTACGGCTGCAAGATCCGGCCGTCAGTGCATGGATCAACGCGTTCGTGCAAGACCGGCGGCTGTTGCCGCTACCGCGACCCAAGGACTATGATTTGCGGGTGTTTGCTGATGGCACGCCATTATATGACTGGATCCGTGCGCAAGATAAGCGCGTGGGGTTGGCGCGGATGATCGCCACGACGGACTTTCCGTTTCGGGTGTTTGGGGCGCAAACATGGTGGGTGGATGCCGGTTCGTTGCGTCTGCCATGGGATAAGATCAACTTTACGGATCGGCCATGGGCGAGTCGTCCGGAGACGCTGGCTGAAGTTGGTTCGATCTACACGATCCAAGGCTTTGATCTCAACTATGCGGGTATCATCTTGGGCCCCAGTATCGATTACGATCCCGTCACCCACCGCGTTGTCGTTGCCACAGAGCGCTTCGAAGACCAAGAGGCCTTCCGGCGCCGTGCTGGGTTGGGGGAGGCGGAAAAAGCCGCGATTATTTTGCACGTGGCGAATATCTTGATGAAACGCGGTCGCCTGGGTTTGGGATTGTATGCAGTGAATCCGCGGTTGGCAACCCAGTTACAATTATTATCGCAGTAATGTCGACAAGCCGAACGCTAGCGTACCAACGCTTACCGGTCTCATCGGAATGGTTACGATAATCCGTGCCCATTGACAAGGGCAATCCAGCACGCCAGAATGAGGCTAAGTAAGCGAACGGAGGCGTTATGATGACAAATCCAAAACCCGATGTGGCTTTCCGCTGGGGGATCTTGTTGAATATGGGTTATATTGTTGCCGAAGTCGGGTTTGGTGCGGCCGTCGGGTCAATGGCGTTAGTCGCTGATGCGTTGCATAACCTTAGTGATGTGTTGGGATTGGCGATTTCTTGGTTGGCGGCGTGGTTGTCTTGCCGGCGACCGACGAAGAAACGAACATACGGGTATAAGAGTTCGTCGATTTGGGCGGCGTTGATCAACGCCGTGTTCTTATTGGTCGCGATGGGGGCGATCATTGTCGAAGCAATCAACCGCTTTGGCCATCCCCAACCGATCCAAGGCGGTGTCGTGATGCTGGTTGCCGGTATCGGGATCATCATCAACGGGGTGACTGCGATGCTGTTTCATCATGGCAAAGACCATGATCTCAACATCCGCGGGGCGTTCATGCACATGGCCGCAGACGCCGGCGTGTCACTAGGTGTCGTCATCGCAGGGGGGATCTACCTGTTGACCGGCTGGGAATGGCTGGATCCGATGATCTCGATCGTCGTGGCCTTGGTGGTGTTGGCAGGCACTTGGGGATTGCTCAAAGACGCGGTCAACTTGGCGATGGCGGCGGTGCCTAAAGAAGTCGATTATGCGGCGGTGACAGCATGTATCGAAAATTTTGACACCGTGATTGCTTGCCACGACCTGCACATCTGGGCGCTGAGTACGACCGACGTCGCGCTGACGGTGCATGTGCTGCGCAGCACCAGTGAAAACAACGATTGGTTCCTGGAAAAACTCGGTGAAGAACTGCGTAAGCACTACGACATCGCCCATGTGACGATCCAAGTCGAATATGGGGATTATCAGCCATTACGGTTCCGCGACAATCCTTATTAGCGATTTCTTAAAGCTGAGACATACCTTGTTACACAAGCACCTCTGCACCACGATTGGTTTTTGAATCGCGGTGCAGAGGCGTTTTGCGTCTGATGCATAACTGCGCCGGCGATAATCGCCTTTTGGCTACTGAGGATTTACAACTTGACTTTTATCCGCATAAACGGCAGAATATTAAACTGTTTGTGTTTTGATTTATGGAATTATTAACGAACGTTCGTTAATATAATTAAGAAAGTTCTGGGAATTTGGCGCATTATCGCCTATAATTAAGCAGATTACAACTGTATATGTCGTGATAATCCAAATATTCGGAGTTAAGGAGAATTAATCTATGAAAGTTCGTCGTAGCGATCGGCTGATCGACGAGACCCGTTACCTGTTGGAACGTCCCCACACGTTGGTGCCGTTGACCTTTTTCTCAAAGCGGTACGACTCTGCGAAGTCTTCGATCTCTGAAGACCTCGCCATCGTTCGCCGCACCTTTGCGCAACGGCAGACCGGGATCCTCGAAACCGTGCCTGGCGCCGCTGGCGGGGTGCGCTATATCCCTGTGATGGGCAAGGCGGAAGCCAACGACTTTATCGGGGCCATGGCTAACCGCCTCAGCGAAACTGATCGGCTGTTGCCAGGGGGCTATGTTTACTTATCCGATCTGCTCGGGACACCAGAAGTATTGCGCCAGATCGGCCGCTTGATCGCCACCCAATACTTAGACCAGAAAGTCGACGCCGTGATGACGGTGGCGACCAAAGGAATTCCGATCGCGCAGTCGGTGTCGCAGTATCTGAACGTCCCGTTCGTGATCGTGCGCCGGGATTCGAAGATTACTGAAGGCTCGACCGTGTCAGTGAACTATGTGTCTGCCAGTTCCGCGCGGATCGAGAAAATGGAATTGTCCAAGCGCTCTCTTGAAGCCGGCAGTGGCGTTTTGATCGTCGACGACTTCATGAAAGGCGGCGGCACGGTCAACGGGATGCGGAGTCTGATCGCAGAATTTGATGCCAAGTTGGTCGGCATCAGCGTGTTTGCAGAAGGTAATTTCTCAGGTGACCGTATGGTGTCTGACTATACAAGCCTGATCCGCGTCGATGAAGTCGACACGAAGGCCAATACGCTACACGCCGTGGCGGGCAACTATCTGGATAAGAATGCAGAGCGCTTGGAGGCATTGATCAAGTGAGTGCGTACCTTTTTCCGGTTAAAATGGCAGTACTGACCTTTCCGTTTTTGGCGTTGGGGCTGGCGCTGCCTTTTTTGATCGTGCAATACCGTCGCTTTGGCAGCTTCCAGTTCTGGCGGGCCGTGGTGGTGTACAGTTTCGTCTTTTACATGTTGGCGGCGTATTTCATGGTGATCCTGCCGCTACCCAGCCGTAGCGCGGTGGCGGCGTTGACGACGGCCAAGTTCAATCTGGTGCCGTTTATGGCGTTGCGTGAGTTCTTGCACACGACGGTTTTCAGTCCAATGCATCCGGGCACGTGGCTGGCAGCGATGAAACAGCCGGGCTTTATCCAACCGGCATTTAATATCGTTTTGACGCTGCCGTTTGGCGTGTATCTGCGGTATTATTTCAAGCGCCCGCTGTGGCAGGTGCTGATGCTGAGCTTCGGGTTGTCGTTGTTTTTTGAGCTCACGCAACTGTCTGGGCTGTATGGCTATTATCCGCGGCCGTATCGGTTGTTTGACGTGGATGACCTGATCTTGAACACCAGCGGTGGGGTGCTTGGGGGCTGACTGGCCCCAACGTTGCTGCGGGCGTTTCCGACGCGTGACGAGATGGATGCCAAGTCGCTGGCGCGAGGGCAACATGTCAGCTTGCTTCGTCGCTTCGTCGCATTTGTGATCGATAACGCTGTGGTGATGGGGATTATCTCCGGCTTGTTGAGCCTCTTGGCGCGGTTGTTAGGCGTAGAAAAGCTTTTGCCGGGCTTGTTGTTGCAGCTCGTCTTGCCAGTATTTTTCGTGCATGTGCTGGTGCCAACGTTCAATCGGGGGGCCACTTGGGGTAAGGCTTTGGTCAAGCTACAGGTGGTGGACGCAGAGGGGCGACCTGCAGGCTTTTGGCGGCTGTTGTTGCGGGCGCTGTTGCTCTATGGGCTTGCCTTGCAAAGCGGTCGCGGCTTCATGTTGATGTTCACCGAGATTTTCTCAAAGTTTCACCGTAGCGAGCTGAATTTCATTCTGCTGGGGTTGTTTGGGCTTATCATGGCTTTCTTGGTGGTTAACTTCTTGTGGGAGTTCGTCACGCGCGATAATCGTTATTTCTATGATGTCTGGGCGCACACCCACCAGGTCAGCACCGTGAAACAAGTTGATAATCAAAAATGAGCTAGGGAACCCGGTTCCCTGGCTTTTTAGATTCGGCAACCCAAAAGGGACGGTTCTTGTCAGCGATGGGACACTGGGCTATCATAAGGTAAATCGAATTCACAAAGGAGTTTATCATGTCTGCTAAATTCACGATCATTCTCGCTGCCGGCAAAGGCACGCGGATGAAGTCTTCGTTATATAAGGTGCTCCACCAGGTTTGTGGTAAGCCGATGGTCGATCACGTTTTAACTCAGGTCGAACAGACCGAACAAGACGCCGTGGTCACTGTCGTCGGTCACGGTGCAGAAGCGGTCGAAGAAGCGCTTGGCGACCGGACTCAGTTTGTTGTGCAGGCCCAACAGCTTGGCACCGGGCACGCCGTGTTACAGGCGGAACCACTGTTAGGCGACCGTGAAGGCGAGACCCTGATCGTCAGCGGCGACACGCCGCTGTTTACGGCCAAGACGTTTGAGAAGTTGTTTGCCTATCACGAAAAAGCAGGTGCCAAGGCCACGGTCCTCACCGCCGTGGCCCCGGATCCTTTTGGTTATGGTCGCGTGATTCGCAATGCGGATGGCTCCGTGCAAAAAATCGTGGAACAAAAAGACGCGACACCTGAAGAAGCGGCGGTGGCTGAAATCAACACCGGCGTCTATTGCTTCGACAACAAGAGCCTTTTTGCCGCGTTGCATCAAGTCGGCAACGACAACGCGCAAGGCGAATACTACTTGCCAGATGTGATCGAGATCCTCAAGGCGCAAGGCGAAGTCGTTGCCGCTTACCAGATGGCAGACTTCACCGAGTCGATGGGCGTCAACGATCGCGTGGCTTTGGCGGCCGCAACCAAGGTCATGCAACAGCGGATCAACGACGCACACATGCGCAACGGGGTGACGATGATCGATCCGGCGACGACTTATATCGACGCAGATGTGGTCATTGGCAACGATACGGTCATTGAACCCGGCGTTTACCTCAAAGGCAAAACTACGATCGGCTCCAATTGTGTGATCGGGACCCATTCTGAACTGCGCGACGCAACGATCGAAGACGACGTCCGAGTGACCAGCTCGACGATCGAAGAATCGATCATGCGCAAAGGTTCTAACATCGGGCCTAACTCGCATCTGCGGCCGCAATCAGACATTGGTGAAGGCGTCCACATCGGGAACTTCTGCGAAGTGAAGAAGGCCACACTCGGGCCGCGCACTAAGCTGGGGCACTTGTCTTATGTTGGGGATGCGACACTGGGGGCTGATATCAACATCGGTTGTGGGGTCGTCTTCGTCAACTACGATGGCGTGCACAAGTTCCACACCACCGTTGGCGACAAGTCTTTCATCGGCTCCAACGCCAACATCGTGGCACCTGTCGAATTAGCCGACCACAGTTTCGTGGCGGCGGGCTCGACCATCACTAAGGATGTGCCGTTCCACGCCATGGGGATCGCGCGTTCGCGGCAGACCAACAAGCCAGACTTCTGGGATCGCTTGCCGATCGCAGATGACCCTGACTGGAACTGATCAAGACAAAAGTACATGCAAGCGTCTCTGCCGCCCACGCCTGAAAATCAGGTGTGGGCGGCAGAGACGTTTGTCGTTTCTTCAGGCCAAATGTTCGCCAGCGTGCGGGATAATCAGCAGCTGAATGAGAATTGCATGGCTTTCAGATTAAGTTCTTTTGTTTTCATCCGCTTACATGTGGATTTGACTCCCCAGAGGGGATGCTTTTTTGCTATACTAGAGCGTGTGTGAGCACGAGGAAACCGGTGTATCGTTCGGGTTTATCACTCACTGCGCTGTAATTGCTAAACTAATTCAGGTGGAGGAAACCATGCCAGAGCATTATGCTGATCCAAAGTTGAAGATTTTTGCCTTGAACTCGAACAAGCCACTTGCTGAAAAAATCGCCAAAGAAGTCGGCGTCGAGTTGGGAAAGTCATCTGTTAAACGGTTCTCCGATGGGGAAATTCAAATCAATATTGAAGAGAGTATCCGTGGGGATGACATTTATCTTATCCAATCGACGTCTGCGCCGGTTAATGATAACTTGATGGAACTCTTGATCATGATCGATGCGCTGCGTCGGGCTTCTGCCCACACAATCTCCGTCGTTATCCCGTATTACGGCTATGCGCGTCAAGATCGTAAGGCCCGTTCACGCGAACCGATCACGGCTAAGTTAGTCGCCAACATGCTTGAACGCGCCGGTGCGACCCGCGTTTTGGCTCTTGATCTACACGCCGCCCAGATCCAAGGCTTCTTCGATATTCCTGTCGATCACTTGATGGGGGCCCCGCTTTTGGCCGACTACTTCTTGCGTAACCACTACAACGGCGAAGATACTGTTGTCGTTTCACCTGACCATGGTGGTGTTACCCGCGCGCGGAAGCTGGCCGAATTCTTGAAGGCACCGATCGCGATCATCGACAAGCGCCGTCCGCGTCCTAACGTTGCGGAAGTGATGAACATCGTCGGCAAGGTCGATGGCAAGCGTTGCATCATCATCGATGACATGATCGATACTGCCGGTACCATCACTTTGGCTGCGGCAGCGTTGAAGAACGCCGGTGCGACCGAAGTGCTGGTCGCCGCAACCCACGCGATCTTCTCCGGTCCGGCGGTTGAACGTCTGGAAAACTCTGTGATCGAACAAGTCGTCGTCACCGACTCCATCCAGTTGGCAGAAGATAAGAAGATCTCGAAGCTCGTGCAAGTTTCTGTTGGTCCGCTGATCGGCCGTGCCATCACCCGGATCCAGGAAAACAAGCCGGTTTCACCATTGTTCGAAAACCGCTTCAAAAAATAAAGTCAAGTCAGCGGCGTTCTCGATTCTTGAGGCGCCGCTTTTTTTGAATTCACCTAAAAAATCGCTTTCATTCAAGGCTAAATAGGCTTAAGGTAAAACCGGTAAGGTAACGCTGACGACAATAGGAGGACAAGATGTTCCAATTTTTGACGTATCCGATGTTCGTGGCCGAGAATCCTGATGATGCTAAGCATCGCTTCACCTTCACGAGTCCAGACTTCACCGATCTGTGTGTGCAAGGCGCGACGATCGTCGACACCGCCCACAAAAGTGGCGCTCAGATCGCGCACATGATCGATGCAGGCGTGCCGGCACCGCAACCCGGTACTGTCCCAACAGACGGAAGGCGCGTGGCTTACGTATCCGTCGACCGGCGGGGCTGACAAAAGAAGGCTGACAACACCGAGATCTGGGGCTGTCAGCCTTCTTTGTTTGGGGTTTTATTCCATGATCTTGCTCTTCTTGGTGATCGCGTGCATCTTGTCGATCAGCGGGCGAATCGGTTCTTTGAGCAACAGGCCGCCGAAGAAAAAGACGATCCCGAACAACGCGAGGTGCCAGAGGTCTGAGATCAGGTTAGGCCAGTAGATCCCGCCGACGGTTTCGCGCAAAGCGTTGACCGCGTATGTGAACGGCAGCCAAGGATTGATCATCTGGAAGAATTTCCCGGATAACACGACCGGGAAGTTGCCACCGGCACCAGAGATGGAAAGCACCAAGATGATGATCCCGATGCCTTTGCCAATGTTGCCAAACAAGGCGATCAGGCTGTACAAGATAGAAACGAACACTGCCGCCAGGCCCATGGCAAACAAGAGGTATAGCGGCTTGTTGACGACGTAGGTCCCGATCAAAAACAGATTGCCTAACGCGGCGATCAGCCCCTGGCACATGCCCAGCCCGACAAAGGTCAGCCAGCGGGCGATGTATTGTTGTTTGACGGTGGCGGCCTGCAACGCCTCTGGCAGGTGGTACTCGGTGATCAAGATCGCGCCCAGAAGCAAGGCACCCACCCAGATACATAACGCGAGGTAAAACGGTGCGGATTGTGAGCCGTAGGTGGGGATGGGATAGAGGTCTTTTTCGTGGAGCGTCACCGGATTGGCGAGAAAATTAGCTTCTTTGCCTGCGTCGCGGCGCAATAGCTTCAGCAAAGCGCTGAGGTCCACATTTTGCTCGCCGGCTTTGATTGCGGCGGCACTTTTTTGGATGGCGGTTTTCAGTGTCGGCCAGTCGTCTCGGATCAGTTGGTGGGCGTCGTCTAATCCGGAAGCCAGCACCGGCATCTTGGTATTGGCCAGGTCAAGCGATGTGGTGAGTTCCTTTTCGATCCCCGGCAGGTCGTTGTTGACGAAGGCGGTGGCGGCCTTGAGCTTGGCTTTCAGCGTCGGGAAGTCGTTTTGGTAAAGTTCAGCCACGGTGTTGATGCCACCGGTGATCTGCTGCATGTGGCCGTTAAGTAGTGTGTTGGCATCTGCCAGCTCTTGTTTTAACGCCGGCAGTTCTTGCTGGGCTTTGGTCAACACCGTTTGGGCCTGTTGCAAGAGCGCCTTGGTGTTTTTCAAAAGGCTTGGCATCTGCGGTAAGACTTTGGTGTTGATGTCGTTGAGCGTCGTGTCTGCGGCGTTTAGCGCCTGCTTAAACTGTGCGATCAGGTGTTGCACGCTGGCGTCTAGGCCGATGTTTTGTAAGGCGGTGGCGTCTTGGGCAAAACCGTCTGCAGTTTGTTGCAGACTAGCCAGCCGGCTACGCAGCTGGGTGGTCGACAAGCTGGGGGCCGCCGCGGCCAAGGCGCTGGCCTGGCTGGCGAGTTGCGTCGCGACGGTGCTGGTGGCTTGCAGTTGCTGAATCGCAGGGTTCAGGCTGGTATTGTTGTCGTCGGGGTGCAACGCATGATAGCTTGCCTGCAGTTGCTGCAGCGTCTTGGCAAGATTGGTGGCGGTCGTCGCGGTGTTGTTTTGACGTTCAGCCATCTGATTCAGCAGCGTGGTGATAGCTTGTTTGGTGGTTGCCGTGTCTGTGCTGTCGTCGAGATCGGCAAGCTGGGTATTGATCGTCGCCAGGTCTTGGCTGAGGCGGGTGTTCGCCGTTTGAATCAAGGTGAGGCCCGCGGTTGTCGCGTTTTGCACGATCGTTAAGCTGGATTCAACCTGAGGCAGCACCTGTGATTTTGTCGTTTTCACGGCGGCTTGGGCCTGTTTGCCAAAATTGGTTAGGTCTGGCAAGGTACCGTCGACGCTGTCGATGGCTTTGAGACCTTGGTGCGTGACGACAAGCGCCTTTTGCACACCCGATTCCAGCTGGGAGAAGTTGGCGTTGACAAGTTGCAGCTGGCGCCCGGCGTTGGTCACCTCAGGCAGCTTGCCGCGCACTTGCACCGCGAGTTGGCCGGCTTCGTCGGCCAACGGCAGATAGTCGTTGGCTTTGGTGAGCTTGGTCGCCATTTGGTTGACCTCTGGCAGATAACTCGCCATCGCGTTGGCATCGTCGAGCTTTTTTTGGATGCCCGGCAGTTGGCTGCGGACAGTTTCGACTTCGTTGAGGTAGGATTCGATTGTTGGGAGCTGATCGTTTGTTTTCGTGACCAGACTGGCAAACCGGCGGATCAAGGGCAGGTTATCGTCGAGTTGGATGCCAGCTTTGTTGAACTCGGTCATCAAGGTCTTGGCGACGGTGTCGACAAACTGCGTCGAGATCGTGGACTGTAGCGTCGTGGCGCCGCTGGCAGTGATCTTAGGCGCGATCGCGTTGACCTTTTCGTTGACGTAATAGTCCAATTCCGGTTTCTTGACCTTGCCGTCAACAATGGTCAGCAGGTCTTTGGAAAAAGACTGCGGCACCACGATGCCGGCATAGTATTTGCCTGAGCGGACGCCTTCGACCACCGCTTGTTTGGAGTGGACGAAGCGCCAGCCTAATTTTTTGTTGTGGTGTAATTCGGTCATCAATTGTGACCCGATCGCAACCTTTTGATGGTTAAAGGTCGCGGCCTGATCGTCGGAATACACCGCTACGGTCAGGTCTTGGGTGTTGCTGTAAGGATCCCACAGCGCCCAAACGTTGAACCAACAATACAGCGAGGGAATGACGACCAAGGCTAAGACGAGTAAGAAGGCAGGAGGACTCTTGATTAGCCGCCGCCAGTCGAGCAGAAACAGTTTGCCGATAGTACGCATGATCATCCTCCAATATTTTTATTAATAATATCATTAATTCACATGCGACTAAAGGCACATTTAAACAGCCACCAACTCGTTTTGAGTAGATGGCTGTTGTGATGTATAGCGCTTGCAGGGATTGACGCTGTCCGGTAGCGCAAGCGTGTAGTTGGCTGTAGACCAATCGCGGTCGGGTGCGGGCGAAAGCGACTCCAGCAGGTTTCAATCTGTCGTGGAGAGGGTGCTCGGCGGAGCTAACTCAGCTTTGCTGAGTGGATCTCCACCTGCGCCTTGCTGTAAGCGACAAGTCGCTAACAGCAATCTCACCACGTCAGATTGACCTGATTCCATCACTTTCGCCCGCACCCTAGAATCTACGTATCAGAATAATTTAGCATGCTGGTAAAACAAGTTTCCGTTAATCAGAATTCTGTCCATGGAATCCACAATACATATCCCGTGCAGACAATTATCTTTGAAAATTTGCACCATGTTTAGCACGTTGAGTGGATGTTTATATTCACCCGGATGTGAGTCCGGAAGGAGGAAGTGGGCTAGTGGCGCGGAGGCGGAAATGGCAGTATGCAGTGACAACGCCAACGCCTGTGAGACAGCTCTGCTGGCTTACCGGTGTTGGCGTCGGCAATTTTGGAGACGCGAAGCGGCTTCGAAATTAGTCGTAAGACTGCGAAGCAGGCTGCAGACGGCCGCACAGCATACTGCCATTTCTGCCGTAGCAGAGCTAGACCGTTTCCTCCTGGAGGACGGCCGACACACTTACGCTGCCGGACAGCGCTGGTTAATGCTTCAAGAGGCGAACGCGGTAAACGGCATCGATGTTGCGTAAGTGGGTGAGTAGGGTGTCATTTTCGAAGGCGTTGTTCGTGTCGATGATCGAATACGCGACTTCACCGCGGGCGGCGTTGCTCATCGATTCGATGTTGACGTTGGCCTTGGCGAGCAGCGTCGCGATTTGGCCGACCATGTTGGGAATGTTTTTGTGCATGAGCGTCAAGCGGTACTTGGAAGTGAACGGCACCTCGAGGGTAGGGAGGTTTACCGAGTGGACGACGTTGCCGGTTTCCAAGAAATTCATGATCTGATCTGCGCCTTGCACCGCACCGTTGGCCTCGGCCTGCAAGGTCGACCCGCCAATGTGTGGCGTGACCAAAACGTCGGGGCGGTTCAAGATCTCGTCGTCGCCAAAATCGGTCATGTATCGCTTGATGTGGCCGCTGTCCAAGGCCTCGCAAACCGCGTGATTGTCGACGATCCCGCCGCGGGCAAAGTTCAACACGACCGTTCCTTTAGGCATCAATGCCAGCTCTTTGGTACTGATCAGGTTGATAGTATCGGGATTTTTTGGCACGTGGACAGACACATAATCTGCGTGGGCGATCGCGTCTTCCAGGGTGGCGGCACGCACCGTGGATGTCGGGATATGCCAAGCGTCGTTGGCGGAAAGGTAAGGGTCGTAGCCGATCACTTTCATGCCTAAGTCACCGGCGGCGGTGGCAACGCGTGCGCCGACGTGGCCGACGCCGATCACAGCCAACGTTTTGCCGGTGAGCTCGGTACCGTTGAATTGCGTTTTTTCCGCCTCAGTGCGGGTCGAGATATCGGCACCGGAGTTGTGGGCGGCATAGCGAGCGGCGGAGAAAAGGTTCCGGCTGGCGGTGATCAGCATTGCGATCACCAATTCTTTGACCGCGTTCGCGTTGGAGCCTGGGGTGTTAAAAACCGCGGTGCCGTTGGCGGTAGCAACATCGAGCGGGATATTGTTGAAGCCGGCACCACAACGAACGATGGCCTTGAGATTCTTGGAGAAATCATAGTGGTGCAGATCGACCGACCGGATCAAAAAGGCGTCGGCATCGTCGGTTTGGTTAAGCTGGTAGTTGGCACTGAACTCTTGGAGCCCGGCGTCAGCGATGGCATTGAAGGTTTTGATTTGATACATAAGTTACTCCTTTGTTGTGGGTGAAAGGGACGGTGTTACACGTGAAACTACGCGTGTTGTTCAAAGTCGTTCAGGAAGTCGATCAGCGCGTCGACGCCAGCCAGTGGCATCGCGTTGTAGAGGCTGGCGCGGAGGCCGCCGACGCTACGATGGCCTTTGAGGTTCATCAGGCCGCGGGCACTGGCGGCATCAACGACGGCTTGATCGATAGCGGCGTCGCCGGTGTTGAACACGACATTGGTCAAAGACCGGTCGGCTGGCGCGACATAATTGTGGAAGCGTTTGGACTGATCGAGGAACGCGTAGAGCTTGCCGGATTTTTCGCGGTTGCGGCGTTCCATCTCGTCGACGCCACCGAGCGTTTCCACCCAACCGAGAGTCAGGTTTAGCGCATAGATGGCAAATACCGGCGGGGTGTTGTAAAGCGAATGTTTACGGTCAAAAAGGCTGTAATCTAGCGCGCTAGGAACGGCATCGACATTGGTTAGCAGGTTGCGGCGGACGATCACCACGGTGACGCCTGCCGGGCCGAGATTTTTCTGCGCGCCGGCGAAGATCAAACCGAAATCTTGAACGTTATAGCGTTGTGCCAAGATATTGGAAGACATGTCACCGACCAACGGGGTGTCACCGACTGCCGGAAGCGTGGTGTAGGCGGTGCCTTCAACGGTGTTGTTCACGCAGATATGTAAATAATCATAGACGCCTTGGGCCAAGGGCTGAGGGAGTTGGGGCAGGTGGCGGTAATGGTCCGCTTTAGTCGTCGCCAGTACGTCTGCGGGGATCCCGAGGCGTAAAGCCTCGCTGGTTGCTCGGCTCGACCACTGGCCGCTGTCGAGCACGGCGATGTGCTGATGGGTGGTCGCCAGGTTCAAGGGTGCTGCCGCAAATTGTCCGGTGCCGCCGCCTTGCATGAACAAGACCGCGTAGTCGTCGGGGATCGCCATCAGGTGGCGTAGGCGGGATTCCGCTTGTTGAATGATGGCATCGAAGGCCGCAGAGCGGTGCGAGATCTCCATCACACTCATTCCTGAACCGTTGAGCGAAGGCAGTTCTTCTTGAATCTGGTGGATGACAGGCTTGGGCATGACGGCGGGCCCAGCGGCAAAGTTATAGACGACCATAATATTCCTCCTAGAGTTTAGATATAAAAAACGCGCCTTCACAATGACTGTGAAGGCGCGTGATTAAGTCGTTATTCACGGTCTCACAGTAATTGACTGCGAGACCACTTGGCGGAAGCACAAAGTTGGTCTACACAGCTAAGGTGATAGACCATGATGATGACATGAGGTTGTTAAGGCTGATTTTTGGCATTGCATTGACCTCCGCTTCGTTGTTAACTAAGATAGCACGGAATTCAAATGGCGTCAATATTAAAAGACGATTAAGACAAGATGATAGGAGAGCTTATGACCACATTCTACTTCATTCGCCACGGCCAAACCACCGCTAACGCGCTTGGCCTCAAGCAAGGCACTATCAATGATGAGCGCACCCACCTCACGCAAAAAGGCCAGGACCAGGCGCGACACCTCGCCCAGCAGTTCCCACTCACAAATATCGCGGCGTTATTTGTCAGTCCCCTAGATCGAACCCAAGAAACTGCCGCCTTGTTGGATCCCCAAGGGCGCCTGCAACATCAGCTTGACCAGCGGTTGCTGGAGATTTCTTATGGAAGCTGGGATGGCCAGGCTAATGCGGATTTGCGTGCCGCTTATCCAGCGGTTTTTGATCCGGTGTTAAACGATGTGTTGCCCAGTTATGTGGATGTTGCCGTCGACGGTGAGACGTTTGCCCAGGTGCAACAGCGCGTGGCAGATTTCATGCGTACGACTGCGGCGAGCTATCCCGATGACAATGTCGTCTGTGTGACCCATGGCTTCACGGTCAAAGCCGCCGCGCTGGTTGCTTTGCAACCCAAAGACCCGATGACGTTGCCTGAGCCAGACAACACCAGCGTCACAAAGTTGAGTTTAAAAAACGACAAGTATTATCTCTGGTATTACAACCGCTTTGACGCGCAAACCTATTAGTTAACGTAAGCGTTCGTTCTCCGGTAGCGTAAGTGTTTTGGCCGTCCTCCAGGAGTAAGCGGTCTAGCTATGCTACGGCGGAAATGGCAGTATGCTGTGCGGCCGTCTTCAGCCTGCTTCGCAGTCTTACAACTAATTTTGAAGCCGCTTCG
>NZ_BAAIHN010000013.1:0-66626 GCF_054784775.1 Lacticaseibacillus boliensis | reverse complement strand
CGTGATGGTTTTCGTCGACTCAACCTTAGCATATAGGCGCACCCAATGGGTGAAACACCAAAGCAGCGCAGTCCCGTGTGAATCATGGGATTGCGCTGCTTTTTTGAAATTCTATGAATAATCCAGGCCAAAACCGGCTTGGTGCGCGTGCCTAAATAGGTAAGTGGCAGAGCACCACAAGATGCCAGCCTGCCAAAAAGGGTCTGTAGCAACGATGGCTGATCGTTGCTACAGACCCTTTTTAATTTTCACAATAAGGCGTCATCAATTCACCGCCAGCGCCATAACGCGACTTGACGTTTGCAATCATATTTTGCCGGAGACTAGCACCAAGATCGCACAAAGTGCCGTCACAATCAGAATCGCAAACGCCGCCACAGCGCCGGTCTTCAATCGTTGCCGCAGTTCGGGCCGATCGCGTGCCGGATCGATCGGGTGGCTGCGCCTCAGTGCAAGATAGGCTAGTAAGCCGGTGCCATTTTGCGTGCCTGCCGCCAGCACTGCCGTCAACCTTGGATGGACGAGCTGTCGAGCGGTGGCATCAACTGTCAGCAGGCGTGCCAAGAGATAAAACAGGCCAACAACGGCGAGCACCATGGCCAAAAACAAGGTCGCCAGTAACCAAATCATCATCAATTTTCACCTCAAATCAACTTGATCATCAAGAAGAACGCAGTGGCGATGCTTCCCACGATCAGCAACAGGAAGATTGCGGTCAGCCAGACCACCTGACTGAAAATCAGCATGCCTACTGTAAGCACGATATTGACCAGAAGCAGCGTTGCTAACCATCTCCCGATCTTCACAACGTTTGTCGCATCTGCCCATGATTTCACCATCTGTTGATCACCTCTCAACATTTCGTCTAAGGAAAGATGATAGAGATCGGCGAGACGCATCACTCGCTCAATGTCTGGATAGCTACGCGATGTTTCCCAGTTGGAAATCGTCTGGCGACTGACTCCCAGAAACTCAGCCAAAGATTCTTGGGACCGGCCAGATTTGATCCGGGCACTTTTTAACTGTTCGCCAATAATCATCTGTCATCACTCCTCACCATGAGCGTAGAAGAAATTGCGGTAACTTGGTAGCAAATTTTTTTGACAACGAGGAAAGTACCGCCAAATCGCGTTAACAGTACCGCTGTCACGCGATATTTGCGACATTTGAGCGTCATCGGCAATGAGCCGTTGGTATCGCAATTATATCTGAAATGACGATGCAATGAAAATGTTGTCATCAATCTCAACCAATCTCAAACGTAGCGCTTATGCAAATCCAAGCCCGTCACCTCCGACGGCGAGAAGCTTGAAATTCCGCTGTGATTCCTTTCAAGGGGGGTGAGACCGATGCGCCGCTGTTTGCTTGGACATAAACGATCGCCTTTGACGGCTTTGGTTAAGCGGAAAGCACCAAAGCAGTGTTGTTGGCGAGACTAGATTTTCGCTTGCGGTCTTTGCTCGTGAAGATTTCACTATATCAATCAGACAATGTCTGCAGTAAAATAAGTGATAAATGTGATCAATCACCATTTTTAACCGAAGGCACGTGATCCGACTGCTGAATAGGCAACCACATTAGGAAGTGCGGTTGCCCTTGATCACCGCAGTTGTCGAATTGTTGTGCCGCAACCGCTTAAGGGGTGGTGCGGCAGGTCTTTAGACCCGAAGCACCGAGAATCGCGGTGAATGTGATTGGTCACAATCGAGGTGGAGGAATGAGGGAATGGCATCAACTGAAGAGTGGGTTAAACAGTTTCAAAAAATAACGGGCCGGGCGCCCAGTGCTGAAGAGTACCAACGAGGCAAAGACAGCGGCTTTTCTTTGACACTGTTGGCGGCGATCGCTGGCGGCCAAGAAGGTCCTGCTTCAACGCCTGAATCTGGCCCCGATGCGGCTAAAGGCACACCGCCGTCGTTGCCAAAACGTGCAAAATCGCACAGACCGTGGCCGCTTTGGGCGAAGATTTTGATCAGCGTCGCCGGTGTGGTGATTGTTGTCAGCGCCATATTGGTCGCTGTGTTCGGCTTTGGGGGCAACGACAATCCCCCAACGGCGCAACCTACAGCATCCAGCGCGGTAACTAAGGCTTCTAGCAGTAGTAGTTCAGCACCGACGCGCAATCCGACGACTGAGCAACAGCTAGCCTTGGTGTTGTTGGCCAATGGCGCTTCACGTTATACGCCAAGCGGCCAGGCGATCATTGATGGGAGTCTGCCGACCCAAGTGACGCACAACGATGCCTTGATCACCGACGCGCCCACAGGCAGTATGACATATGCAATGCCTCAAGCCGCCAACACCAAAACACAGCCCGTAATCGTGATCAATGGGGACACAGCGTATCTTGGGCAAACGGATGGTTCTATGTCGTTTACTGAGTTGAAAAACAATTCACTTTCGGTCGATCTTGCCTCCCAATGGGACAAGTTGTGGCAAAGTAGCGATTTGGCGAAGTTGGTCAAACAAATTTCGGTCGTTGAAGCGAGCCCTGACACGTCGTCGTCAAGTGCACGCGATGATTCCCAAGATGATAGTGGCATCAGCAGTGACTCGGATGCTGTTTGGCAACAAATGTCAGGTCAATTTATCGAAGACGCCTCGACGGTGTCAGATGGGGCGCCACAGTTGAATTTGATTAATGAACAAGACGGCGAGTGGGAATGGGTCGCGCATCATTATCGTGATGGGGCACCGAAGTATCAATACGTCGTCGGCCACTTGTCTCATACAGGTGGTGATGGTCAAGGCGGACAGATTTTCGCCGGTACGGCATATTCACCGTTTAATCCTGACGATACCATCAATGTGACATTTGACCTCATCAACGCCAACACGTACACCGTGCGCTCTACTGACATCAATTATTACGGCAAGTTCAATCGACAATAGGGAGAAAGTCATGAAGAAAATGATCTTATTGCTGGCACTTTTGGGGGTGGCCAGCGGCGCGGCAGCTTGTGGCAACAAACCGGCCGCAAGCCCTGCCAGCAGTACCAAGTCTAGCAAGGTCGTCAAGCCCGAAGCCACTGATACCAGCAAGCGTACGAGTAGCAGTATGAGTGCCGTGGCAAAACCGACGCGGCAGGCCAGCGTGGCGGAAAAAATTGCGCTGGTGTTATTGACGCCAGGCGCAGAACAATATTCGATGACCGGCAGCCGGCTTCTGTCATCAGGTGATCAGGAAACGGCAACATTAAACGGCGGCGGCTTCTGCCAAGGCGCACCCTCTGGATCTGTGGTTTACGCGTTAAGCCTTGAGCATGAAAACAAGACGCCTTTTGTCGTGATGACCGGCGATCAAGCGTATCTGTTTGCTAGTCAAAGTCCAGTACCGTATGATTTTTTGACGAAGCACGCGTTGCGTGTCGACTTGAATACGGCGTGGCAGAAGAACTTTCAAAGCGCTGATTTGACAAAGTTGAGCAAGCAAATCTCGATTGGTCAAACCCAAGAGGCCGCTGGCACTGATTCCACAGCCACTGAGTCAGATTCAGATTCAGATTCAGACGGCACCGCTGAAACGGCATTCGATATTTTAAAGAACAATTACAGCACGGTATATACCGAAGACAGCAGCACCGTTAGTGGTAGCGGCCCTATGACCAGCCAATTTGATGCATCCGGTCGACTGGCTTGGGTATCTGATGATGCCGATGGCAACATCAAATATTCTTTTGACGTCAGCGACGTGCAACCAGCTGGTGCGGGCAGCTACCTCATTACACTTGATAACGGTTATCAGATGACGTTCACACCGACCAGTGATGGTAGTAGCTACACGTTGCGCTGCACTGACCTAAATTATTACGGCAAGTTTAACCGCTGAGGAGGAGACAATGAAGAAATATTTATTGGGATTGGTTGCAATACTGATGTTGGGGGTGAGCGGCTGTGGCAAGGTTTCCGGCCCGGCCAACAACAAGCAAGCCAGTACGTCTTCGGTAGCGAAGCAGACGACCTATTCAGATGAAGAATATGCCATGGCTGCCTTCTATCAAGCCAAAGACCAGTCAGTAGCCGTCGATCAATTACGCGTGCTCGCACGCGCCGACGGCTTGTTCATCAGCGACATCGACAGTGACACCCAAGGATACGTGATGACAGTCAAGGCTTCTTCCGTGCAAGCGACAGATGCGAACGGGAAGACGACGTCCTACACGAAGGCTGACTTAAAAAAATTGTTGAAAACCCACCATGCTACCTACACTGCTAGCTTGAAGCAAGGCAAGAAACAAGAGAAAGCCGCGCAAGCTGACGCCAAAAAAGCACAAGCCAACAGTGCCAGTTCGCAGAGCTCTGTCAGCAGCAGTGCGGTAAGTACTAGTAAATCCAGCAGCGTATCGAGCAGTAGCGCGTCCAGCGCAAGTGATGCGTCAACAACGGTGGACGTGAAAAATCTGACGACGGCGCAATTACTTGCTTGGGTAAAGGTCGATCTGATCAGTAACGGGGCAGATCCGGCGGCATTGGCAGATCCAGACAAGGTCAAACTAGACTCCCAATTCCAAGACGGCTATGCTGAAGTGCTCGTGTACGAATGGAATGGGACGCATACATTCCAGACACTGAGCTACACGTACCGAGTTGATCAAAGCGGTCAGCTGCAAAAGTCAGTTGGTGCAGATTTTGCCGATACTGGGACGCCATATCCGCAGTGAGAATGCTGGCGACGACGGAGATCATAGCCGTTGTCGCCTTTTTTTGTCCACGTGCGCGCTCATCTCGTTGTCATTACCACAAAAAAAATCCCACCAATGGTGGGATTTTTCGGATGAACTGTTTAGTTAACCACGGAAACGTTGGCGTACAAGATCCCAGCAGATGGAATCGCGTTGTTTGGCATCGCGACGTCGAGTTGGCGTGGGTTGCTGTAAGCAAAGGTGCCGGTATCGTTAACCGTTCGATACCACACCGTGCCGTTGGACAAGGTGATTTTCAACCGCGTGCCTTTAGGAAAGACAGAGAGGTTGGCGGCGACACCGCCGTAGCCGAGGCTGGAGCCCAAGACGGCAGGATCGTAGAAGGACAGCTTGAACTGGCCGTGATTGGTCGCGCTGCTTGTCGTCGTTGTGCTGGCCGCAGGCGTTGTGGCTTGGGTACGGCTGGTCGTTGCAGGGCTTGCTGCAGGTGTTGCTTGTTTAGCCGGTGCTTGGGTCGTGGTCGTCTGCGTACTTGTCGTTGTGGCAGGCGCCTGGGTCGTCGTGGCCGCTTGGGCGGTGGTCGCGGCTTGAGCCGTACCGGTCAGCTTCAAGACATCCCCGACATGGATCAGGTTGGCGTTAGAAATCTGGTTGTAGGCAACCAAGTTGGCTACGCTCACCTTGGTGGTTGCGGCGATCGCACTCAGCGTGTCACCGGATTTGACCGTGTAAGTCGTGGTCGTGGCCGGTGCAGGCGTCGCGGTTGGTTGGAGCTGCAATTGCTGGCCGACCATAATCAGATGCTTGTTTTGGATATGATTGGTACCGACGAGCTCATCGATTGCCACGTTGTTGGCTGCGGCGATTTCAGAAAGGGTATCGCCGGATTTGACGGTATAAGCAGACTGAGTGGTGGCCGCGTCTACTTGGTTACCTGCGACAGTGAAGGCACCTGCAGACAGGGCCAGAGCTGTTGAGAATAACCAGACGAGATGTGCTTTTTTGATAATGTTCACTCCTATATAGTGTTTATACTTACTGATCAACGAGAGCCAGTATATCGAACGCAGGTAACAAACAGACGCCAAGCGCGTGACAAATTCTCGGATTTTTGACACATTGTCATCAGTTTGTTGCATAGGAACGTTATTTCTTGATTTTACAGGCGCGATACGACAACGATTACTTTATGATCAATGTTATCTTACCATTAGTTCAAGCACGAAACCCACAAAAAAACGGCCTTGGCGCACCCGCAGTGGGTGGCGTCAAAGCCGCGTGTTAATGGTTCGTTTAATGAAGCACTTCAACCGTAGCATACAAGATTCCGGCAGAAGGAATCTGGCCACTTGGCATCGCGACATCGAGTTGCCGCGGATTGCTGTAAGCGAAGGTGCCGGTGTCGTTAACCGTCCGATACCACACTGTCCCGTTGGAAAGGGTGATCTTCAGGTGCGTGCCTTTCGGGAAGACAGACAGGTTGGCGGCAACGCCGCTGTAGCCCATGTTGGAGCCCAATACAGCCGGATCGTAGAAGGACAGCTTGAACGTCCCATAGCTGGTCGCGCTGCTTCCGGTGTTGGTGCTTTGTGCCGTTGGCGTGGTAGCTGCGGCGTTGGTTGCACTGGTCGTTTGCTTCTGCGTGGTAGTCGTCGTTGCGGCCGCGGCGGTGTTGGTTGTGGCGGCAGCCGGTGCCGTGGAAGTAGGTGCAGTGGTTGGCGTGGTCAGCTTCAGGGTCTGGCCGACGAAAATCAGGTTGGCATTAGCCAGCTTGTTGTCGGCAACCAACCTAGCGACCGTGGTGTGATGCGCTGCGGCGATCTGAGACAAGGTGTCACCAGACTTGACCGTGTATGTAGCATCTGCCGCTGGAGTTGGGGTTTTAACCTTCAACTTCTGACCAACCAAAATCAAGTTCTGGTTGGTGATGCCGTTAGTGCTTGCCAGATCAGCGACCGTTTGGTTACGTGATTTGGCAATCTGAGACAAGGTGTCGCCAGCCTTAACGATGTATTCTGCGTCGGTGTTGGTATTGGTGTCGGCCTTAACTTCATTTCCTTGCGCCAAAATCGTGCCTGGGAGTAGCGCCAGGGCAGGAGAGAACAGCCATGCTAATTGTGATTTTTTGATGATACTCACTCCTCAAGAAATTTTTACAGTTCTAAAATGTTGCTCCACCTTGAAGTATAGCGATTTCAAGTGACAACGATAGGCCAAAACCATGACAAAATATTTTATTTCTGTAATATTGTTACAAAAGCATTGCATTATTACAAAGTTGGGGCATGGCGCAGACGTTCAACCGTCTCCAACTCCGGGGTAACGGCGACGGTGCGCTGGCCTTCATAGACCACAAAGCCCGGCTTGGAACCGTTGGGCTTACGGATCTTCTTGACTTCGATCCAATCGACTTGGACGTTGGCGCTGTCACGAGAGCGAGAGAAATACGCGGCCAGTTGTGCGGCTTCCAGCAGCGTCTTGTCGCTGGGGTTGGCGGAGGCAATGATGACATGTGACCCTGGCACGTCTTTGGCGTGCAGCCAGATATCGGTTTTGTTAGCCTGATGGAGGGTGAGTTGATCGTTTTGCAAGTTGTTCTTGCCGACGTAGATCTTCGTGCCGTCAGAGGCAAAAAATTCTTCTGGCTTGGCGACCTTGCGCCGCTTGGCCGGCTTCTTGCCTTTTTTTTGCACCTTGAGATAACCACCTTGTTCAAGCTCGGCGCGGATATCGTCTAAGTCCTTCGGCGCGGCCAGCTCGATTTGCGTCATGACGCCGGTAAGATAATCCAATTCCGCCTGATTTTCTTTCATCTGTTCATGGACGTAAGCCACAGCGTTGCGGAGCTTTTGATACTTGGCAAAATACTTCTGGGCGTTTTTCGACGGTGAAAGCTGGTTGGACAGCGCGATCTTCAGCGGCCGCATCTCGTCGTAAAAATTCGGGAGTTCGATGCTGGTTTCGCCGCGTTTGACCTGGGCGAGATACGTCGTCAAGATTTCGCCGCGGATCCGGTAATCGTCGGCTTTTTCCGTCGCCTTGAGGGTCTGAGCCAGTTTCTTTTGTTTCTTCTGGTCTTTATCGATCAAGTTTTTCAACGGGTGGATCAAGTTGCTGCCAAGCTGGCGGACGCGATCGTGTTCCGCCTTTTGGGCGTAATACGCATCCAGCATCTCACTGGCGGTCGCATAAGACTGCGTCGTGCCATCCAGAGTCTGGTAAGGCGTCGCGGAGAAATAGACCTTGGCCCCAGTGGTGATTGTCGGCGTCGGGTGCGCAATGGCAGCCAGGAAGTTTTGCCACGCATCATCGGGGTCGCCGGCTTGCAGGCGAGCGGCAAGCTCCTTGGCAGAATCTGCCGCGAGGCCTTGATAGTGCCGTTGCAAGAGTTTGGCCAAGGGGACGTCGGTGGTTTTCATCAATTCACGATAGCCTTGGCTATCGTCGGTGAACGGGTCGACCTTGTCTTGCTTCGGGGGTTCGACGTAATCCGCACCCGGCAGCAACAGGCGATAGCGGTTCTGGTCTGGCGAGACGTGGTGGATCAAGTCGACGATCTTGTTGGTCGCCATGTTCACCAGCGTGATGTTGGAATGCCGCCCCATGAACTCCACGACCAAGCGCAACGACAAGTCGTCGCCGAGTTCATCGCGGGTCTTGAAGTCAAGATGCAACACCCGATCGTTGGCGACTTGCTCCAGGCTCAAGAGCTGGGCGCTGGCAAGGTACTTACGCAGCGTCATCGTGAACGTGGTGGGCACATCTGGATTGGCAAACGGGATCCGGGTGATCTGCGCGCGGGCGTATTCGGGATGGGCTGACAACAACAGCGGCCAGTTCTTGCGCGCTGCACGGATTGTCAACATCACCTCGTAGGGATAGGGTTGTTGAATCTTATTCACACGGCCGCCGACAAGCAAGCTGCTCAGCTCACCAGCCATTGCGTGCGTGAAAATACCATCAAATGACATTGTGTAATTCCTTTCTTAGTACCGCATATTGCAACACGATACAACGTGAACAGGTGAAAACGACTGCTATCTATTGTACCAGTTTTCAGCGGTGAGCTCCACGAGGGTCGCGTTTCAAATTCGTTGGGTTTTATGGTAAAGTTAGAGTCATGAATTCTAACAAGGTGGGTGAACTGCATGAAGATCGCCGTCGTCACTGACAGCACCGCGTATCTTTCAGAAAAACAGATCCAAGACAACCATATTAAAGTCATTCCCATTCCGGTCATCCTTGATGGCACCGTCTATGATGAAGGCAAAGACATTGCCACCGCTGAGTATTACGAGCGGTTGCGGACTGCCAAGACTTTTCCCAACACCTCTCAGCCCCCGCTAGGTGAAGTGTTGAAACTCTACGAAGATTTAGCCCATGAAGGCTACGACACTATCTTGAGCATTCATCTGGCCAGCACGATCTCAGGCTTCGTCAATACCCTGAAGGCTGCCGCCAGCGAAATTCAAGACGCCAACGTCGTGGTTTACGATTCGCAGATCACCGTGATCTTGATGGGCGAGCTGGTGTTGACCGCGGCCCGAATGGCCCAAGCCGGCGCCAACGTCGACGCCATCGTCAAACAGATGGACGAATTGCGCGCCACAACCGGCGAATACTTCCTGGTCAACGACTTGCAAAACCTTGTGCGCGGCGGGCGGCTGTCCAACGCCGCCGGCTTCATCGGCGGAATGCTGAAGATCAAGCCGCTGTTGACCTTTGATGAACACAGTCATAAGATCGTCGCCTTCGAAAAGATCCGCTCGCTGAAAAAAGCCTACGCGCGGATCGAAGACTTATTCCAACAAGAACTCGACCGCGTCGACTACCCGATCAAAGCCTGGGTGATCGACGCCAACGATCCGGAAGCCGGGGATAAGTGGCAGGCGGAACTCGCCGCCAAATTCCCACAAGTCAAGTTTGAACGCTCGTATTTTGGCCCAGTGATCGGGACTCATCTCGGCGAACGCGCCATTGCCCTGGGCTGGATCCGCGACTTACAAGCCTGATTGCCAACCATTCGCAAATCTGCGGGTGGTTTTTTGCTAGCAACAAGAGGAGGAAAATCATGTTTATTGAAGAAAAAACCGCCAAAGGCGAGATTCAATCGGCGTCGACCAAGTATTCTGGCCATATTTTTGACGTTGTCCAACAGGTGATCAAGACGCCTGACGGCTTGACGGTGCAACGCGACTTGATCAAACACGCCTCGGCCGTGGCGTTGCTTGCGCTCACCGCAGACGATCAGGTGCTGATCAACCGCGAGTATCGCGTGGGCATCAACGCAGAGGCCTACGCGCTACCGGCGGGGTTGATCGATGACGGCGAAACCGTGATGGCCGCCGCCAAGCGAGAGCTCGAAGAAGAAACCGGCTATCTCGCTCAAAGCCTCGAGGAGATGGTCGCGATCCGCTCCAGTGAAGGGATGACCGATGAAGTCGTGCACCTGATCTTGGCGCGGGTCGATACGAACAAGCGCGCCCAGCAACATTTTGACCGCGACGAATTCGTTACCAGCCGCTTCGTGCCGCTACAAGAGGTGATTCAAGCCGTGCGTGACGGGCGCATCGGCTCGGCGCAAAGTGTCGCGGCAGTGAGTTACTACCTGGCATTCTTACGGAAAAAATAACTTTTTTGGTGGAGCCCTTGACTTCTGTCGCGTATGCGCTATTATGATAGTCATATTAAACAAACATTAATCAAATGAAGTTGTGATTAGAAACCGCGTGTTGTTCAGGGTGAAAAGAGAGTCCCGTTGCTGTGAAGGGATCACTACCCAATGCGTCCACATCTATGAACTTGGCCGCTGAATCAAGTAGGCGGTCACGCAGGAATTGCGTTATCATAGCTACACTGAGTTGATCGCTTCGGCCGCCAACTGGGTGCAGTGTGAGGCTGTCTTTGCAAGAAGGCAGTAAACAGAGGTGGAACCGCGGTCAAACAAATCGTCCTCGATGAGCAGTAGCTCATCGTGGGCGATTTTTTGTCTTCTCATGACAGATTGATGTGAAAGAAGGGGCAACATGTCTAAACGAAATTTACCCTATGGCACGCGCGACGAATTCGGTCCACTGGCCGAGCGTAAAACTAAGCTGACGCAAACCATCACGCAGCGCTTCATGCAACAAGGCTTCAATCCAATCAAAACACCAGTACTTGAATACCGCGCCGTGTTCGGGGCGATGGCACCGACACCGGAAAACGCGTACCAGTTCCTTGAAGACACCGGCGAAACGCTGGTTCTGCGGCCGGACTTGACCTTGCCAATCGCGCGGGTGATGAGCACCACCGGCATCACGCCGCCGACGAAGTGGTGTTACACCGGGGATGTCTTCCGGATCAAGAAACGCCACTCAGGCGGCTACAATCAGATCACCCAAGCCGGCGTCGAGATCATCGGCTACAAGAGCCTCAAGGCCGAATGGGAATGCCTCGATCTCGCCGCAGACATCTGCCAGACGCTTGGCCTCAACGACGTCACCTTGGAGCTGTCAGATGCCAGCTTCGTCGATACCGTCTTGGCCCAACTGCCGGCAGGCGACCGCGACGGGCTCAAACAGGCGCTGTTTGCCAAAGACCTGACGACTTATCAAGCCAAGCTGGCGCGGATGACGGAAACGCCGCTTACCCCGTTCTTGCGGCAATGGCCATGGCTGTTTGGGCCCGCGCAAGGCGTGCTGGACGCGCTGCCGGACATCCCGGCACTGAGCACGATCGTCACCAACTTGAAGCAAACCGTGGCGTTCTTGCAGGCTAACTGCCCGCAACTGGCACTGACGATCGACTTATCCAGCCCGTCACCGCAGCCTTACTACACCGGGTTGGTTTTCCACGCTTACCGCAGTGAGTCTTCTGACTATCTGTTTTCCGGCGGACGCTACGATCGCTTGTTGTCGAGCTTTCAAAAGACCTTGCAGCCGGCCGTCGGGTTCTCGTTTGATCTCGACGCATTGGCCGCAAGTGTCGCGCCGGCGCCGAAGACGCAGCCCGTGTTGATCTATTTTGACCCATCGCAGTGGCAAGAAGCCCGAGCGCTGGTCGCCAAAACGCCTAACGCCAGCTTGTGTCTGCGCGATACTCGCGCACAAGCCGAGCATCTGGCCACCACGCTAGGGGCCAAGTTGATCGATCTGAGTCAGGAGGTGGGTTCATGAGCTTAAACATCGCATTGACCAAAGGCCGCACGGAAAAACAAGTCTTGCCGTTGCTTGCCAAAGCCGGAATGGACATTACCGCCATTCAAAATAAAGGCCGTCGTTTGATCTTCAACGACGACCCGCGTTACCACACGATCTTGGCCAAAGGCCCCGACGTGTTGACCTATCTCAACCGCGGGGCGATGGACATCGGGATTGTCGGTTCAGACATCTTGTTTGAACAACGCAATCCGCAATACGACATGCTCGATCTGGGCACCGGGCGTTGCCATTTTGTCCTTGCGTCCACCGCGGATTTTGATCCCAACCAGACAAGACGCAAGATCATCGCCACGAAGTATCCCAACGTCACGCAAGATTATTTTGCCACGATCGGCGAAGACGTCGAGATCATCAAGATCGAAGGTTCCGTCGAGCTGGCGCCGCTGGTCGGTTTAGCCGACGCGATCGTCGACATCGTCGAAACCGGCACCACGCTGAAAGAAAATCACCTGCAGGTTTACGCAGAGTTGCAACAAGTCTCGACGCACTTGGTCGTCAACAAGCTCGCGCTGAAACAAAAGCGCGACGAAGTTTATTACTTAATCAGTCAACTACAACAAGCCATTCAGGAGGCCGCATTATGAAAATTCTTACCGGAAGTTATGAAGAACTCGCAGCACAAGTCACCAAGCGCGAACAACAAGCCGCAAGCAAGCCAGAAGTCGAAGCCGCCGTTGCCGCCATCATCGACAACGTCCGCACCAACGGCGATGCCGCGTTGAAGGAATACTCTGAAAAGTTTGATAAAGTGCAAGTCGACGATTTCCGTGTCGACCAAGCGACGATCGATGCCGGCTACAACAGCTGCAAACCAGAGTTGATCGATGCCTTGAAACTCGCCAAGAAAAACATCATCAGCTACCACGAAAAAGAAGTCAGCCGCGGCTTCATCGACGGCGAACAACCCGGCGTCATTCGTGGCCAAAAGCTCACCCCATTAGCCGCTGTTGGCTTGTATGTGCCAGGTGGTACGGCCGCATATCCTTCCACGATCATGATGGCGGCATTGCCGGCCAAGATCGCAGGGGTCAAGAACATCGTGATGGTGACACCACCACAAACTGACGGCATCAATCCCGCCGTTTTAGCCGCTGCTAAGCTCGCCGGTGTGGACGCTGTTTACCAAATCGGCGGCGCGCAAGCCATCGCTGCGTTGGCCTTTGGTACCGAAAGCATTCCGCGGGTCGACAAGATCATGGGTCCTGGGAACATTTTCGTTGCCACGGCCAAGAAGCAGGTCTTCGGCCAAGTCGCCATCGACATGATCGCCGGCCCTTCAGAAATCGGCATCATCGCCGACAGCAACGCCAAGCCAAAGCAAGTCGCCGCAGACCTTTTGTCCCAAGCCGAACACGACAAGCTCGCCCGGCCGATGTTGGTCACCCCAGACCTCGACCTCGCCAAGGCCGTGTCTGCAGAAGTCGACAAGCAGCTTGAAACCTTGCCACGCCAAGAAATCGCGTCGGCCAGTGTCCAAGACGAAGGCTTCATCGCCGTCGTTGCCAGCCTCGACGATGCCTTCAACTTGATGAACCTGATCGCGCCAGAACACTTGGAAGTCCAAGTCGACGAGCCGATCACCTATCTCAACCAGATCCAAAACGCCGGCTCTGTCTTCTTGGGCCGCGCCGCTTCAGAACCACTGGGTGACTACCTCGCCGGGCCTAACCACATCCTCCCAACCGCCGGCACCGCCCGCTTCTTCTCACCACTTGGTGTAGAAGACTTCGTCAAGCGCATCCAGTTCATCCAATACACACCAGAAGCACTGGGCAAAGAAGCCAAAGCCATCACCACCTTGGCTCGTACAGAAGGTTTGGAAGGCCACGCAAGAGCGATCGAATCTCGGTTCAATTAAACCAGAGCGAAGCAAGGCGGTTTTAGCTGGGAGTCTACGATGGCTTCTTGGTGCGGCGGAGCCGTGCCATGACCGAGACAGCTTAGACAGCTTAGACAGCTTAGACAGCCCAGCGTTGCCTTGCGGAGCTCAACGACCAAACCCTTCACTCTATCTCAACCTGCCACTTCAAACTCATCCCAAGGAGGAACTTGCACGATGCTCCAAGCCAAAATCACACGTAATACGAAAGAAACTAAAATTACCGTCGCCTTGAATCTGGACGACTACTCTACTATTGATATCGACACCGGCATCGGTTTTTTCGATCACATGTTGAACGCCTTTGCCAAACATGGGCGCTTCGGCTTGGTCGTCAAAGCCGACGGGGATCTTGATGTCGATCCGCACCACACGACCGAAGACGTGGGTATCGTCTTGGGCGAATGCTTCAAGCAGGCGCTAGGCGACAAGGCCGGCATCGAGCGCTTCGGGACAGCTTTTGTCCCGTTAGACGAGACGCTGTCACGCGTCGTGATCGATTTGTCCGGCCGGGCTTATCTGGTGTTTGATGCTGAGTTCGACAACCCGAAGCTCGGCGGCTACGACACCGAGGTCACCCAAGACTTTTTCCAGGCCTTCGCCTTCAGCGCTGAGTTGAACTTACACGCCAGCGTCTTGTATGGGCGGAACACCCATCACAAGATCGAGACCTTGTTCAAGGCACTCGGCCGGGCAATGCGGGCCGCTGTCACCATCAATCCAGAAGTTCACGGCATTCCATCGACCAAAGGGGTGATTTAATGCTTGCAGTCATCGATTATGATACCGGCAATGTCCGCAACGTCAAAAAGGCGCTGGACTATCTCGGCATCGACAACGTCCTCACCGCAGATCCTGCGGTGATCCAAAAAGCTGACGGGCTCGTGTTGCCAGGCGTTGGGGCCTTCGCCAAGGCGATGGCAGAGCTCGCCAAACGCAACCTCGTTGGCGTCTTGCAACAACAAGCCGCCGCCGGCCAGCCGATGCTTGGCATCTGCTTGGGCATGCAACTGTTGTTCGACCGCTCAGAAGAGTTTGGCGACAGTACCGGTTTGGGCTTGTTGCCAGGCGCGGTGGTGGCCATCCCCGAAAAGGCCGGCCTGAAGGTGCCGCACATGGGCTGGGACACCAACAACGGCAAGGCTAATAACCGTTTCGGCCAGGTCTTCGATCAAGAAGCGACTTACTTCGTGCACTCCTTCTATGTCCAGACAGCCGCAAAAAACATTGCCGCCACCTGCGACTATGGCGTGACGATCCCTAGCGTCGTCCAGCAAAACAATGTCGTGGGCATGCAGTTCCACCCAGAAAAAAGTGGGCGCGTCGGCCTCAATGGCTTGCGCGCGTTTAAGGAGATGTGTGACGATGCAGCTTTTTCCAGCAATTGATCTGATCGACGGCCAGTCGGTCCGCCTGTATCAAGGCGACTATGACCAGGTCTCAACGATCAACACCGACCCGATCGCCCAAGCCCAAAGCTTCCAGCAAGCCGGCCTGCACCATCTCCACCTCGTCGACCTCGACGGCGCCAAAGCCGCCAAGCCGCAAAACCTGGAAACCATTCGCCAGATCCGCCAAGCCTGTGATTTGTTCATCGAAGTCGGCGGTGGCATCCGCACGATGGCGACGATCCGCGAATATCTCGCCTTGGGCATCGACCGGGTGATCCTGGGCTCGATCGCGTTGAAAGACCCTAAGCTGGTCGCAGACGCCATCAAAGAATTTGGTGCCGCGCATATTGTGATCGGCATTGATGCCAAAAACGACCACGTCGCCACTGAAGGCTGGTTGGAAACATCAAGTGTCACCACCGCCGAACTGGTCGCAGCGATGGCTAAAGTCGGCGCCACGACGTTCATTGTGACCGACATCGCCAAAGACGGCACGCTGGCGGGACCCAACGTCGCCATGCTGGCGGGATTGCACGCGCAATTCCAAAACCTGACCTTTGTCGCCAGCGGCGGCATGCGTACCCCAGAGGACCTACGCCGCTTAGACGCCGCCGGGATCGACCATGCCATTATCGGCAAGGCACTGGCGGCAGGCTCAATCACGTTGGCTCAGCTCAAAGAATTGGAGGGATAAGATGATCACCAAACGGATCATTCCATGTTTAGACGTCGACCACGGCCGCGTCAAAAAAGGCGTCAACTTTGTTGATCTCACCGACGTTGGCGATCCCGCCGAAATCGCGGCGGCTTACGAACAACAAGGCGCAGACGAGCTGGTGTTTTTAGACATCACCGCCACCAAAGAACATCGTGAGGCAATGGTCGACACGATCGAACAAGTTGCCAGCCAGGTCTTCATGCCGCTCACTGTCGGTGGGGGCATCAATTCTGTCGCCGATATGCAGGCGCTGTTACGGGCCGGGGCAGATAAGTGCTCGTTGAATTCCGCTGCGGTGCGGCACCCAGATCTGATCACGGCAGGCGCAGAGAAGTTTGGCCGCCAATGCATCGTCGTTGCCATTGACGTGCGCTGGCAAGCCAGCCAGAAGCGTTACCAAGTCGTGATCGACGGCGGCCACACACCGGTCGACCTAGACGCGATCGAATGGGCAAAACAGGTCGTCGACTTAGGTGCCGGCGAGCTGTTGGTTACCTCCATGGACAAAGACGGCACCAAAAACGGCTTCGATTTGCGCTTATACAACCTGCTGACGGACGCGGTGAACGTGCCAATCATCGCCAGCGGTGGTTGTGGGGCGATCCAGGATTTTATCGACTTGTTTGAAGACACCACCGTCGACGCCGGCTTGGCCGCATCGGTGTTCCATTACGGCGAGCTGACGATTCCCGAAGTCAAATCAGCGCTTAAAGAAGCCGGGGTGAGTGTCCGATGATCGCGTTAGATTTTGCCAAAGGCGACGGGTTAGTCACCGCCGTCATCCAAGACGCAACGACCAAGCAAGTCTTGATGGTCGCCTATATGAACGAAGAATCCTGGCAGAAGACGCTGGCCACCAACCAGACCTGGTTTTGGTCACGCTCGCGCAAGGAACTGTGGCACAAAGGTGAAACCTCTGGCAACACCCAAGTCGTCAAAGCCATCAGCGTTGATTGCGATGCTGACACGGTGTTGATCACTGTCGACGCCGCAGGCCCGGCTTGTCACACTGGCCATACTAGCTGCTTCTACCGTAACCCGCAAGGAGATGAGATCGATGGCTGATAAACAATCATTGCGCGAACTAGCCGCCGTGATCGCCGACCGCAAGGCAAATCCGGTCAAAGGCTCGTACACCGACTATCTGTTCACCAAGGGGCTCGACAAGATCTTGAAGAAGACCGGTGAAGAAGCGACCGAGGTGATCGTTGCGGCCAAAAACGACAGCGATCCCGATTTCATTTTGGAAGTCGCCGATCTGGCCTACAACGTGCTTGTGTTGATGGCCGAGCGCGGGATCTCGATCGACCAGATCGAAGAAGAGCTTGCCAGCCGCATCGGCCCCAGCGACGCCAAGAAGCTTAAGGAGCGCCCGGCGGTCAAGAAACTATAGGAGGATCTATGCTCAAAAAAACCATTGCTAACCTCAACCCATACGTGCCTGAAACCCCATTACCAGACCTGGAAAAGCAAATCGGCGTCAGCCCGATCATCCGCTTGTCCGCCAACGAGAACCCTTTTGGCACCTCGCCTAAGGTCAAAGAAGCCGTGCAAAACTTCGACTTCACCACGACCCGCGAATACCCAGACGGGGATGCCAACAAGCTGCGCCAAGCCGTCGCGGATTTCTTGCATGTCGATGGCGATCAATTGCTGTTTGGCTGCGGCCTCGATGAAGTGATCGAACTCACCGCCCGGACGTTCCTAGAACCCGGCGACGAAATCGTCGAACCTTGGCCGACGTTCTCAGAATACAAGCTGCACTGCCAGATCGAAGACACCAAGATCGTCGACGTACCGGTGAAAAATGACGGCAGCTTCGACGCAGACGCGTTAGTCAATGCCATTACTGACAAGACCAAGCTGATGTGGCTGTGCAACCCGAACAACCCGACCGGCAGCTACATGCCGCTGGCTGAGTTGCGCGCACTGTTGAAGCGCGTCCCAAAGCACGTCTTGGTCATGATCGACGAAGCGTACTTCGAATTCGTCACCCAAGAAGACACCTCTGCGATCAACTTGTTGCCAGAGTTCGACAACATCGTCGTCATGCGCACGTTCTCCAAGATCTACGGGCTGGCGGGGATGCGTGTGGGTTATGCGATCATCCCCAAGGCCTTGATCTCGGCGATGCAGGCGGTGCGTCTGCCTTACAACCTGAACTCGGTGTCCCAAGTTGCCGCCTTGGCGGCCTTGGCCGATCAGAACTTCGTCAAAGGCATCCAGACCCGCGTGGCCGTTGCCCGCAAGCAGTTCACCGATTTCTTGGCCAAGCAAGGCCTTGAGTTCTACCCGACGCAGGCGAACTTCGTCTTCTTCCACGCACCACACGGCCAGGCCTTACACGACTACCTGTTGCACCACGGCTACTTGTTGCGTGACGGCTTGCGCCCGGACTGGTTGCGCATGACCTTTGGCAGCAGCAAGCAAAACGCCGAGATCCAACAGTTGATCAAGGCCTTTTACGCGCAACCGCTTCCGGAAAAGTAGGCTATGCGGTATAATGGCGCATAGCTACTAAGATAAGGGAGGGCGACAATTGCAAGACGTACAATTAATTGCCACTGATATGGACCACACACTGCTGACAGAGGCCGGCGAATTACCGCCAGACTTCGGGCACACACTCGACCGCATCGAAAACGCAGGGATCCAATTTGCCATCGCCAGCGGGCGGCCGATCTACACGCTCCGTAAACTTTTTCCCGAGCATTACCAAAAACTCGTGTTGATTTGTGACAACGGCGGGGTCATCATGGACCGCGGCGAGATCGTCGCCAAGAACCTGTTGCCCAACGACGCGATCCAGGCCATGTGTGCCGCAGTATTGGCGCATTCTGACGGCCGGCCGATGATTTGTGGGATCGACGGCGCCGTCGCGTCCACTGCCGATCAGCAATACGACGACGTTTACCGCGAGTTCTACCATGAACTGCGCTACGTCGACGACCTGCGCACCTGGCAAGGGGAAGCGGACAAGTTAACGATCTATCTACCTAACCGCGATTCGGAACAAGTGTTCGAAGACGTCGTTAAACCTCAATTTGGGGACCAATTCTCGACAGCCGTCTCCGGCCCCGACTGGATCGACATCATGCCTAAACACGTCAACAAAGGCACCGCGATGGCCGCAATCGGTCGCCGCCGCGGCATCGGCGCTGACGCCATGATGGCTTTTGGTGATACCTTCAACGACGCGCAGATGTTGAGCTACGTCAAATACGGCTACCTGGTCGCCAACGCCAACCCGGGGATGCGCCAATACGCGCATCTACATACCGCCAGCAACGACGAGTACGGGGTGGTCAAGGTGATCGACAAAGTGCTCGCCGCCCAATAACAACCTGAAACCGTGAGTCTCGCCGGAGACTCACGGTTTTTTTCGGATTCTGGGCACACAATCGCCATATTTGCCGCAGAATCTCGCCATGACTGCTTGTTATGCTGAAGACACAATATCAGAAAGCAGGTTAGTCATGACTTATTCAGCTCTTATTCCTTATCTTCCCACCTTGATCGGCGCGCTATTGTTGGTGATGTATACCTTCATGCGCCGCGAAGTTGCCAAAAGCCTCCCAAAGCCGGCGGACAAAGCGACCTTGCCCGACCGGCTCAAGGCGTTCATTCGGCTGAGTGCCAGCAAACCGGATCTGGCACAGGCGACCAAGCGCGTCTTAGTTGCCTGTTGTTCGACAGCCTTGGCCTACGCCGCAACTTTTGGCGCGTGGCTGCCAGAAGCGACCGGCTGGAGCGGCTTGTTTGCCACGTGGTGGTGGTTACTGCTTGCGTTGGCGTTGAACATCGCAAGCCTGGTGCTGCGCCAACGTGAACTCGGCTTGCGCGCTCACGCCATCAACGCGCTTGATGCCAACGACCGTGAGACACTCCACTTGAGAGGAGATGCGCGCTGGTACGCCCAGCTGCAAGCCACCGGCAAATATGTGATTGCGGCACTAGTGTTTTTCATGATTGTTGTCGGGTGTGCCTTGATCTTGTGGTGAGAAAGATGCTGCGGTTCACCAAAATAATCGGTGAACCGCATTTTTTTGTGGTTTGTTTGGCGAATCCTATTAGTTAAGTCAGCCACCAGAAAGGGGAATCTCACATGCAAGTCCTATTCGTGAATTTCGCCGACGTCGACACAACGCCTGAGCGTTTGATCCAACTTCTCACCACACCCGAAGAATGGCCGCAATGGCTGCCGTACATCGATCGCGTGATCACAGAGCCAGACGGTTACAGCGTGATCCGCCACAACTCGTTTTTCAACCCGACCGAACACGTCCGGATCGATGTCGGCCCCGACTTGATCCGCTACCTCAGCAGTGACGGGCTGATCGAATACCAGCTCTTATTCCGTCTCAACCCGATGCCCCACGCCACGGCCATCTACCAGTTCATGGTGCTCACTCGCCAACCAACACTACCCATGTCGCTGGTCACACCATTGCTCCGCAGTACGTTTGCTACTAATTTGAAAGCGCTTGCGCAACTTGCCAGCGAGACGTAGCGCCATCGACAGCAGGCGACCCCACCTGCTGCTAAACATATCAACTGGCTTCACCAGGGATTGGGTATAATCAAGGCAACGTCGAACCCATGAGACCAAGACGTAAAAGGGGATGCTGATATGCTCGGTTCAATGCTTAGCTTGGTGTCTGCCGTCGTGTTGCTTGCGTTTGGCCTCTTTTTCATTGCCTTTGCGGCGTCATCTGGGCGATTCGAACACTGTCAGACGACGATCTGGCAAAGATTCGGCGAGACAAGTAATCATCAATGGTGGTCGCAGATCAATTCATGAGATCGTTCCAGGGTTTGCGTGGCTCTGGATTTTTTTGTGCTGGCGACCTGACCGACTCATTGGGCGCCTGGATTGTGTTGCAAATTGAAAGGGGTTACAATTTGAATGAACAGCCATCATCTTAATAGGTAGTCGGTAGACGATCACAACTTAAACCATTCGGAGGTACCCAATGGCCAAACAACACAAGACTCATCGCATCGATTCGCTTGTTAGCGGCTTGACGGCGATCGATATGCCCTTCGTCACTGGCGTTGTCGTTTTGGCAAGCGCGATCGTTGTCCCAGCCGTGACGGTCACCAAACACCAGCAAGCAAAACGGGAATTGATCGGCGTCTGGCAATTAGCCGATCGCCTAAGTTATTCCGGTGCTGATCTGAAGCGGCTGTCAGGGCGTTTTGATTATGGCGCCATCGACTGGGACCTGACGCGGCCAGGCAAAGGCCAAAGCATTGCACCGTCGCTCGACGCGATTCAGCTGGTCCACGCGCGCCTGAAAACAATCAGCGAGGAACAATCAATCCACGGGAAATGACACACAGCCAATATTGAATAGGGAGAAAAGCGATGACAAAACAACACCGCTGGCTGGCATTAGCGTTGGGGATGATCGTGGCCCTGGTAGGGAGCGTTGGCTACTTTTTGATCAAACGCACCGATCGAAATTGGAGTTCGTCGGCTGTTTTTACCTTATATACGATTCCAGATGATCGACGCGCGCCGTGGATCCGTACTTATCGGCAAAGTGAAATCGACCAGAAGACGCCTAGACAGCGCCAGGCGATTAAACAGTCCGTCCTCAACTTAGATGGCGCCGGTCCGCTGCTGGAATTCAACGGCAAGCCGCAGACGCTTAAGTTCCGCTTTTTCGCCAATAAACAGCCCATCGTCTTGGAAGGTAATCCCACGCTACGCTTGATCGCCACAGATTACGACAACCGGGCGAAGGCAATCACCAGGCGCTATCGCTTATCGAGGATAAGCGCCAATCAGTACCAAGTCCGGTTGACTGATCTATTTGCGGCGAAGAAGCTGACCAAATATAATGTTGTCGCAAATGACATGCTTGAGATCCACTTTACGGCCAACCGCGTGCGATACGTGACATACACCGCATTCACCACTGGACACTAAGCCGGACTATGAGCATCTAACCCAACCGAGAGCATGTGAGATAGAAATTGTGATTAGCCGGTACCATGATGCAGAAGGGGCGTTTATACGCAAACATGTGATGCTGAAATCGGCTTAACTCACCGAAGCGGAATGTTGTGCTCGCCAAGTAACTAATCCTTGAGGTTGAAAGGGGATGCTCATGAAAAAGTGGGGTTATCGTTTTATTTTTGGTCTACCAGTGCTTAGCGACGAAGCACTGGCACACGCAGATTCTGTCCTAGGATGGCGGGCAATGCTCCTTCCACTGTGTATGCTACTAGCGTTTTGTCTTTCACCGTTCGTAATCCCGATTTCACTGCTTCCCGCGAGCGGTGGCTTGCTCATATGGTTGGGACTCTATGCACTCTCGCTAGTTTGTTTTCTGCGAAAAAAACGTGTGGGTGAAGTCACCGAAAAGTTACCAGTTGCAACTTTTCCCAGCGTCAAAAAACAGATCCAACGCTGGAGCTGGGGATTCGGCATTTTTGCTGCACTGATCATCGACGTGGTCATGTCTGCCGTCCAATATCGCATTTATGGTCGAGCAGATTTCTGGACGCACGGGATCGCAAATACACTTTTCAATATGGCTTGGCAGATTGCACTGATTGCCTGGCTTCTCGAACACACGTGGCGAGTCGCGCTACAGTCGCGCCTAACCGTACGTTCCAGATAACCGAAACAACCGAGTACCGCTTCCGAGTTCTCTCACATCAACAGGCGAGGCATGAAAATGAAACCTAATCGAGAACATTTTATATACAAAGTGGCGACTGCCTTTCCGTTTTTTGCGGCAATTAGCTTCTTGCTTCTTTTCTCAATATCGATTTTAGAGCATGATTCCTTTATCCACGCTATGCTTATGCTTGGGCTCTCGCTGGTCTCTTTTGGCGTAGCTTTGGAAGTCCACAGCAAGCTTCACTGATTTCTATACTGGAGGAAATTCAATGAAGAAGAGCATCGGCAAAATCATACTGTTTATTGCATTTGAGTTTGGCATTGACACGATTATAATTTCTTTACTGATCTGGGGACTTAAACTGCCACCAGTCTTACACTTAATGGTCTACAAGGCAGCGACTGTGGTTACCGTCTTGGTGTTAAATCACGTGATTATTCATCAGAGGTTTGGTTTCAAGCGACTGTCGAAGTTAGGCCTCCTTGTGCTGATCCTTTTGCTTGGTTTAGATGTGTTTGCGCGGCTCAAAAGCCCGCGTTTTGTTAGTGATGCCTTGGCTGTCGGGATATTTGCCGCGGTCCCAGAGGAACTGATGTATCGTGGTGTATTTTTCGGTGTATTATATGATTCTTATCAGGAACGCTCGGACCATCAATGGCAGAGACTGGTACCCCTTACGCTTTCAGCGGCAATTTTTGGCCTGGCACATCTGATCAATTTACAGACCCAGGCATTTTTACCAACCCTCATGCAAGTCATTCAAGCTTCGGGGTTAGCATTGGTTCTGGGTGCAGCTTATTTACGCACACAAAATTTAATGTTGCCATTCGCAATTCATTTTTCACTCGACTTCCTGATGACACTTCGTTCTGGCTATGCGATATCACAAGATAAGCATCCAAGCTTGATGATGACACTGACAATTTTCGCCATATATGTGTTTATTGCGTGGTTAATTTTGTTGCGTCAGCCAGTCCAAGATAAGTTTGCTAATCTCATACATAACCATCATTTGGTAAAACGCTAAATACAATTTGCATCGTAAAGGAGAGGAATACCATGTCAGTAATTCCCGCAACACTATCCAGAACCGTTCTTGCTTTCGGATTACTTTGCTTTTCCGCATTAGCACTAATACTCTGCAACGTTCTGCTGTATCGCACGATTAAGGGGAAGGATAGGCATATGCTCTCTGGGTTCAGGGCCGTGAGTGTGCTGGTTGTTCTCGTCCAAATCATCATAGCTGGCGTGGCCAGTCAGAACTGGTGGTTCACATTAGTTGGTCTAGCATGCGCGTTGGTGTTATTTGGGTACTTGTTGGTTACGTATCGGAAACGGACCCTTAAGTAACCGCGCAAACTAATGCCTAGCGCCAACACGATCAACCGATGCAAGCGTGACACCGTTGCAAAAATAAAAAGCGGCCATTTCATAATAAGACTAAGACATAGAAGAGTCGTGGACATTAGGTCCATGGCTCTTCTATTGTTTTGGGGGGCAAGTTTAACGTCAACTACCACCGAATAAATTCAGTGGCTTGCAGCTCGCGTGTCATTGACACAGTGGTCAAACACCCTACAGGCTCCCACTTTATTGCGACTGCATCGTCGGGCAGTTGACAATGCCCGTCAATTATCAGGTTTACCCGATAACTTCTTCTGTAAAGTGTGGATGGTTGTTACCAGCCACGTACTGCTGACCCAGAGTCACTAAGTTCATTGCCGCAATCCGGTCGTCATTACTTTGGTAACCACACGCGACACAGCGATATTCATGGTGCTGGCGATCACGCTGGGTCTTATCGATGCGTCCACACTTTGCGCACCGCTGACTGGTATATCGAGCCGAAACCGTAATAACTTCGTGACCTGCTAAGACCGCCTTGTAGCGAAGGTCTTGTTCCAGTTCAAAGAACGCCCACGAATGGAGTTCTCGTTGCGCTTGTGCTTGGCGTCTGGATTGTTGACGGACGCCTGTAAGGTCTTCGACAACAAATAACGTCTTAGGTGCTACATTTGAGACGAGTGTCTTTGACAAGCAATGATTGACATCGCTCATCCAGCGGTTCTCTCGTCCTGATAGTCGGCCTAGGCGCCGTTTAGCAGATTTCGTGTGCTTGCGTTGCAGTTGTCGGCGAAGGCGGTCGTACTTGGCTCGCTTATTTGCAATTGCCTTGCCAGAAACAAAGGTGCTTTTCCCAGCAGAATCATGGGTGACCAGCACAAAGCGTAAGCCGCGATCGATACCAACAATGTTTTCAAGCTGTGTCCGATCGACAACAGGCAGTTCCTTGGTGGCTGCAATATGCAAGAAATAATGGCCACCAGTGTGCACCACTGTCGCTGTACCAAGTTGCCAGTCAGGCGTCAAGTACTGTTCAAAGCCCTGCACATACGGGGTGACACGCACGCGTTTGGCCAAGGTGTTCAGCGACAGGCGACCGTCTTTCAACCACGACCAGTCCCGGTTGCGCACTAACTTGAGTTGCGGTTTATGGTACTGTAATGGCCGTCGCAACCAAGTGAGGTCTCGTGGGCATCGCGTCCATTGACCTGTATAGCAATCCTGAAAGACATATGGTTCATCCTTCATCTGGGTTTGTACTGTCTTATAGTTGCCAACAACGTGCCGGATAGCAGACTGCGCCATCTGAGCTTTTAACCCAAGCTTTGCGCGCAATTGGCGATACAGTGCCTGATTCAAGGCATATTGATCAAGGACAAATTCGTGGTCGAAGACGTACTGTGACACCAGTTGGCAACCCAACGCAAACTGGTTCATCGTTTCTTGTAACAACAGCGCATCCTCAGCAGTGAGTGTCATGCGCAACTTTAGGGTGACGGCTTGTTTCATGGCTATCCCTCCACAGAAATCATACCAAACACGTGTTCTCGTGTAAAGATATTAAATAACAAAGGAGAAGCAGGTATAGGACGGCATTCCTCCCCTGATTAAAATCAGGGGTTTCCTGCTCAAACACTATCAATGAAACTTAGTAAGAATAAGCAAAACCTAGAACATGCGGCGCAATTATGGCATATAAGCCGCGGTCAAATTGAAGTCTTATGGCGTCAAGGTAAGACGCAAGCTGAAATCGTATGTATCCTGCATCCTAGCCACAGCACGATCTCACGCGAAACATCGCGTAGCCAAGAGTTTCAAGACTACAAAATATTCAAGCCGCGCCAGCGGGATCTATCTTGCAATAATGCAATGATCGCTGAGAATAACGCTCGGTTGCGTAATCCGTAGATTGGCTGTAAGCCCCTTTGTGGCACGACGTATGACCGACATGAAATTTGTTGCGGATGAACTGAATACACGTTCGAAAAAAATGCACGGTTGGAAAATATGTGCAGAGGTATTTGCCGATAACATTAGCAAAGCAAAAAATGCATAAATATGAGGAGAGGTTGTTGCACTTTAACTTGATCGCCGCCTTCTGCCGTCGTAGAAGCCAACATAGAGTGCAACAAACGCGCCGCAAGCCCTTATCCGATAGCAATTATTACCTTAGAAATCTTATGTAGCAAGCATTATTGGCTGCTTGGCGGACTTTGATAAATGCATATTAGTGTATGAAAATTCTCGTAACATTCATCGTACGGTATTTGGATTGGCATCTGGCTGAATCCTTCCAAATCAGCTAGGCATACATGATTCAAGAAGGATCGTTTATGTATGTCACGGCCACCAAGGCCAACGGTACCGGAAATGGCTATAAACTAACGTTTACCAGCATGGGTCAGACATACCTATTATCTCAATACAAGCTATGCAAGAATGGGTATCTTAACCTGAAGCTCACTCACATAGTCAATTATATTCAAACATGAAAAACAAGTTGATATCAGCTTTTGTCTTGACTAGGCGTAGAAAAAGACGCTGGATCATAATCTTAGACTGTTTGTATACTCAGGCATCAGGTGTGAAGAGTTGAATATCGTGTTCTTGCGCGAATTCTTGATAGGCAGGGGGAAAAGCGGCGTCACAAACAATGCCACTGAGGTCTTGAACATGACCATAAGACAACAAAGAGACCCGTTCAATCTTAGTGTGATCGATCAACAAGAAACTCTCAGTAGCGCGAGCTAAGATATCGCGCTTGATCAAGAACTCTTCGTATTCAGAATTTGATAGGCCTTGGGTCAAGGAAATTCCGGTGGCAGCCATGAACGCTTTTTTAACATTCAAACGCGCGAATAACGTTGAGCGGTCAACGCCGATGAAAGATTGGGTACGGCGATCAAACGTCGAGCCGATCACCATTAAACGAATATTCGTGAGCGGCGTGGCGGCGGCAAGAAGGGGGAAATTGTTCGTAACTAATGTGAAGGGAAAACTGGTCGGCAAAAAATTGCCCATTTGCGCGGTTGTGGTGCCAGAATCGATGAAAATCATGTCGCCTGGGTCGATCAGTGTTGCTGCCATTTGCGCGATGCGCCGCTTGGCACGTTCAGCGTGGTTGTTCCGTTCTTCAAAAATGGTCAGCTTGTTATTGGGCTTGACGCTAGTGACACCACCATAGATTTTTTTGACGCGTCCTTCAGCAACCAGTTGGTCGAGGTCGCGGCGCAAGGTGTTCGTGGAAATCATGAATTTACGAGTTAATTCGTCAATCGTGGCAGTACGCATTGTATCGACGTATGCAGCGATCGCGTTGATTCGTTCTGCTTTAAGCATAAGCAAGGACCCCCTAGTTTCCCCATATTTGATTGGCTTTATTTTACCACAACCATCGGTGTTTGGGTAACTATTTGGGACAAATTGGTGATATTCTGATAATCTGTTGGACAAAAAAGTTGACGTATGGTGACAAGTGGGCTTATGATGTCCCCATCACATGTGCATGTGCAGTGTTGTTATGGTGAACTTGTGAAATGGAGGAAAGTCATGGATAAAGAAGTGCTCACCAAGCAGGCGGTTTTGCCGCCTTCAGCACGGAAACGCTTACGGACGATTTCCGTTGTGGCGACGTTCGGCGGTTTGTTGTTCGGTTACGACACTGGTGTGATTAATGGCGCGTTGCCGTTCATGACGCGAGCTTCTGAGTTGAATATGTCCCCAGCAATGGAAGGCTTTGTTGCGAGTTCATTGACGCTTGGGGCCGCTTTTGGGGCGATTGCGACTGGTCGTATTTCAGATAAGCAAGGGCGCCGCAAGACGATTATTGGCTTGGCGATGTTGTTCGTCTTGACGACAATCGCTTCGGCATTGTCGCCAACTGCGCCGATTCTTGGCACAGTGCGGTTTATTTTAGGCTTAGCCGTTGGTGGTGCCTCTGTGATCGTGCCAACGTTCTTAGCAGAAGTGGCGCCTTCTGAACTACGTGGCCGGATCGTCACGCAAAACGAGGTGATGATCGTCTCAGGACAGTTGTTGGCGTTCACCTTCAACGCAATTCTAGGGACGACGTTAGGGCATATTCCAGGAATCTGGCGGTGGATGATCGTTTTGGCAACGATTCCTGCGATTATCTTGTGGATCGGAATGAATTTCGTCCCGGAATCGCCGCGGTGGTTAGCAGCTAATGGTAAAGTCGATCAAGCCCTTGACGTGATGCGCCAGTTGCGGACGGAGGCGCAAGCACAAGACGAAATGCAAAAGATCAAAATCGCGTTGAAGTCTGAAAACGAACTTGACGCTGCGTCTTTCAAAGATTTGAAGGTCCCTTGGATCCGGCGGCTCATATTGATCGGGATCGGCTTAGGAATCATGCAGCAAATCGTCGGCATCAATGTGATGATGTATTATGGCACGACAATTCTTGAAACCACCGGTTTTGGTCAAAATGCGGCCTTGATCGCTAATATCGCCAATGGGGTCACATCTGTCGTGGCGACCTTAGTGACAATGCATTTGATGGGGAAGTACAAGCGGCGGCAGATGTTATTGACGGGGATTACTGGCACGATGTTTGCGGTGGCTGGCATCACGGCTGTGAGTCATTTCTTGGTCCATTCACCTCTGTTGCCTTTTGCCACGATCTTCTTCACGGTTATCTATCTGGCCTTCTTCCAAGGCGCTGTGGGCCCATTAACTTGGCTATTGCTGTCTGAAATCTATCCGGCACGAATTCGCGGCTTGGGGATGGGTTTTGCCACGTTCTTCTTGTGGTTTGGCAATTTCTTGGTCGGGTACTTCTTCCCAATCTTGCTAGCTTATATCGGCATGACCAATACGTTCTTGGTATTCTTAGGGATGAACGTGATCTCACTGCTGTTTGCGATTAAGTTCGCACCTGAAACGGCCGGTCGGTCGCTTGAAGAAATCGAGTTGGATAACAAGTTTGATACCAAGTTTCCAGAAGACAGCCAAATCAATAAGTAAAATGTAACCGCTTAATCCAAGAAGAGAGGCATAAAGATGGCACAAGCAGAGCAATTACAGAATTTTATCAATGGGCAATGGGTCCCTTCCCAAACAACTACTTTTGAACCAGTGTATAACCCAGCTAATGGTGATGTGATCGCCCAAGTTCCTCATTCGACTGTTGCTGACGTCGACGCTGCTGTGCAAGCGGCGCAAGCAGCGTATGCATCATGGCATGCCACATCAGTTACCAAGCGTGCGAAGATTTTGTTTCGGTATCAACAATTACTGATCGCACACCAAGAAGAACTTGGCCGTTTGATCACGTTAGAAAACGGTAAAGCATTGCCTGAAGCCATTGCTGAAGTCGGCCGTGGTATCGAAAACGTGGAATTTGCGGCAGGCGTGCCGACGCTGATGATGGGCGATTCGCTCAGCACTGTGGCAACAGATGTTGAAGCGACCAATTATCGTTACCCATTAGGCGTGGTTGCAGGAATCACCCCGTTTAATTTTCCATTGATGGTGCCTTGCTGGATGTTCCCAATGGCAGTGGCGACAGGCAACACGTTTGTTTTAAAACCATCAGAAAAGACGCCGCTGACAAGTCGTCGACTGGTGGCGTTGTTCCAAGAAGCGGGCTTGCCAGACGGCGTATTGAATTTAGTTAATGGCGCAGTAGATGTGGTCAATGGCATCTTGCACCATCCAGACATTCAAGCGGTTAGCTTCGTGGGCTCAGAGCGCGTGGGAGAATATATCTATAAAGAAGGCAGTGCCAACCTCAAGCGGGTGCAGGCCTTGACCGGTGCGAAGAACCACACGATTATTTTGCAAGATGCCGATTTAGATGCAGCGGTCAAAGCAATCATTGGTAGTGCTTTTGGGTCAGCTGGAGAGCGTTGCATGGCGACTTCAGTGTTGGTGCTTGAAGACGCAATTGCTGATCAGTTCATGACCAAGTTCACCCAAGCCGCCCGTGATATCAAGATTGGTGACGGTATGGTTGCTGGCAACTTCCTAGGTCCGGTGATCCGCAAAGAAAACCAAACACGGACTTTGAACTATATTCAACAAGGCGTTAAAGAAGGCGCTAAGTTGACGTTAGACGGCAGCGCCCAAGCGCAAGGCGCGGGGTATTTCGTCGGACCGACGATTTTTGAGCAAGTGACTGAAGACATGACGATTTGGCAAGACGAGATGTTTGCACCGGTCTTGTCGGTGATGCGGGCGCCGGACTTGCCCGCCGCAGTGAAAATTGCCAATGATTCTGAGCTGGCCAATGGGGCGTGCTTGTTCACTGATTCCGCTGCTGCGATCCGGTATTTCCGCGAGCATATTGATGCTGGAATGTTAGGAATCAACCTTGGCGTTCCAGCGCCGATTGCCGTATTCCCATTTTCAGGATGGAAGCACAGTTTCTTTGGCACCTTGCATGCAAATGGTAAAGACAGTGTCGATTTCTACACGCGTAAGAAAGTAGTCACCGCGCGGTATGATCAACGCGAATTTGCGGGGTGAAGCAGATGCAACTTTATTTTCCTAGCCAATCATTCAGTGTTGCGCCAGGTGTCGCTTGTATCCAACAAGTAGGCCCAGCCAACGCGCCGGTGACGGTTACTGGCTTGTCGGTGTACACCTTCGATGAAGGTAGCCAAGCGGAATTCACCTTGGCTGGTCGCGAAGTCGCAATCGTAGCGTTGTCTGGACGCATCATGGTGCAAACTGGTGATGACACATTCCGCGATGTTGGTACACGCACGTCAGTGTTTGCGCGCATTCCTACTGACAGTGTGTATGTGACCACTGGGCAGCCGTTCACGATCACGGCGCAAACGGTGGCTAAAGTGGCGATTGCGACAGCCAAGACGACGGTCGCACATCCGAGTGTATTTCTGCCGGCGGATATTCAAGCCATCGAACACCGTGGCAAATACAACAATAAACGCCTGGTGCATAATATTTTGCCAGACACGTTGCCTGCTGCAGAGCGCTTGTTGGTGGTCGAAGTCTACACGGATTCAGCCAATTGGTCCAGCTACCCGCCGCACCGCCATGAACGAGACGATCCGCCACGGGAGTCCCAACTAGAAGAGCTTTATTATCATGAACTAGACCCGGCTAACGGGTTTGTCTTGCAGCGCGTGTATACGGATGACCGTACGCTTGATGAAGCGATGGCAGTTGCGCATCAAGGTGCCGTCGCAGTGCCGAGAGGTTATCATCCGGTTGGAGTCCCTGATGGCATTGACTCGTATTATCTCAATGCCATGGCAGGCAGCCGGCGGGTGTGGCAGTTTGTAGACGATCCGGATTTTGCTTGGTTGCGTAAACGTCGCTAAGAAGGAGGAGGCCATGACAACACCATTGGATATGATTGCGATCGGACGTGCAACGATCGATTTGAATGCCAAAGATTATAATCAACCGTTGACTGACACCACGACGTTCGCTAAGTTCGTCGGCGGCTCGCCAGCTAATATTGCCATTGGTTCAGCGAAGCTGGGCCGCAACGTCGGGTTCATCGGCAAGATCGCAGATGATGCCTTCGGCGAAACCATCCGCCATTATTTTGCCCAACTCGGTGTCGACACAACTCAGCTGCAAGTCGATCACGCCGGGCATCGTACCGGACTGACCTTCACGGAAATCATCAGCCCGACGCAAAGTGACTTGTTAATGTACCGCGAGGCGGTGGCTGATTTATATTTGACGCCAGAAGAGGTGGATGCAGACTATCTGCGTACCGCTTCGTCGTTATTGATCTCAGGCACTGGTTTAGCCGCTAGCCCAGTGCGCGAAGCGGTGTTACAAGCATTAGCAATCGCCAAAGCTGCCGGAATCCAAGTGATTTTTGAACTAGACTATCGCCCATATACCTGGCGTAAGCCACTGGATACGGCAATTTATTATCAGTTAGTCGCCGCCCAAGCGGATGTGATCATTGGCACGCGTGATGAATATCGTGTCTTAGCTGGCGGTGTTCAGCGGCGCGATGAAGAAACTGCTGCGGCATTATTTGCCGGTAGTGCAGAATTGGTCGTGATCAAAGCCGGACAAAGTGGGGCAACGGCTTATCGCCGCGACGGGGAGCTTGTGCACAGCGGCATCTACCGCACGCGCGTGTTGAAAAGCTTTGGAGCCGGGGATTCGTTTGCTGCTGGGTTCTTGTATGCGTACGCGCATGACTTAGGCTTGGCCCAAGCGTTAGCGTATGGTAGTGCGGCTGCTTCAATTGTGATCAGCCAACTAAGTTCTAGCGACGCAATGCCGACGTTATCTGCGCTAGAAGGTTTCGTGGCGACGCATACGCTAGAGGGGGTGGGCGAATGACTGCAACAGCGCAAACGGTCCACTTGACCACCGCCCAGGCGCTAGTGCGCTTCTTGAATGCGCAATATCTGCAAGTAGATGGCGTCCAGACCCCGTTTGTTGAAGGAATTTTCACAATTTTTGGTCATGGTAATGTGTTGGGCTTAGGAGAGGCGTTGACCCAAGCGCCTGGGCATTTACAAGTGTATCAAGGTCATAACGAACAAGGCATGGCCAGTGCAGCAATTGCCTACAGCCGGCAGCTGCAACGGCGCAAAATTTTTGCTGTGACGGCTTCGGCCGGTCCGGGATCGGCGAACTTCCTGACCGCGGCTGGTAACGCGTATGTTAACAGTATCCCTGTTTTGTTCCTGCCTGCTGATACTTTTGCTTCGCGACAGCCTGACCCAGTGTTGCAGCAGATCGAAATCGCTCAGAGCGCTGCAACCACCACCAACGATGCGTTGCGGCCGTTGTCGAAGTACTGGGACCGCGTGGAGCGGCCGGAACAGTTGATGCGCGCATTGTTGAACGCGTTTGACGTCTTGACAGACCCTGCGCAAGCCGGACCGGTGACGATTGCTTTGCCGCAAGACACGGAAGCCGAAGCGTATGACTATCCGGTGAGTTTTTTCGCCAAGCGTGTGCATGTGATCAAGCGTCTGTTGCCTAGCGCAGAGGAGTTGGATGCCGCGGTTAACGCGATCCAACACGCACGCCAGCCGGTCATGATCGTCGGCGGGGGAGCAGCATATAGCGACGCAGGGGATGAAATTGCCGCTTTTGCGCATGCGCTAAACTTGGCAATCCTTGAAACGCCAAGTGGTAAGTCGACTGTTCCGGATGCGGTGGCAGAAAATCTTGGTGGTGTCGGCGTCTTAGGGACTGGCGCGGCCAACGCCGCTTTGGCCAAAGCTGACTTGGTGATTGGGTTGGGCACGCGCTACACCGACTTCACGACCGCTTCCAAGACAGCTTTAGATCCCAACCAAGTCGCAATGATCAACATCAATTTGAATCGGACCCAAGCCTTGCGGTTCAACGCGCTGGGTATCCAAGCAGACGTCAAAGCGACTTTGCCGCTGTTATTAGCACGACTGCAAGATTACCATGCCGCTACTAGCCCTACACCGTTGAAGCAGGCTTGGTTGAAAGAACGGGCGCGTCTTGCGGCAATTAATCCCAGTGCGGCAACATTCACACCAGAAATTGCGGCACATTTTGATAAGGCGACTTTAACCGCTTATCAAACCGCGTTGCGCACGCACTTGGCGCAAACAACGGCGCTGATGATGATTAATCGACTGATTCCATCAGACGCGATCATTGTTGCTGCTGCCGGTTCGCTGCCAGGCGACTTACACCGGCTGTGGTGCACGCAAGTGGCACACACGTACCACATGGAATATGGCTACTCAATGATGGGGTATGAAATTGCTGGCGCATTAGGGGCTAAGCTAGCAGCCCCCACACAAGAAGTCTATGCGCTGGTTGGTGATGGTAGCTTTATGATGCTGCACTCGGAGCTGGTGACGGCGCTGCAGCTTGACCGTAAGATCAATATTCTGGTGTTTGACAACGCTGGTTTTGCGTCAATCAATAACTTGCAAATGAGCCAAGGTAACCCCAGTTTCCTTACTGAGTTCCGCAACGCGGATGCATCGATTCACACGACTGATTTTGCCCAAATTGCCCGTGGATATGGCGCCGTGGCATACACTGCGACCACTCAGGCAGAATTGGAAACCGCCTTGGCCGAGGCACAACAACAAACGCGTAGCACGTTGATCGATATCAAAGTGCTGCCCAAAACGATGACGCATGGTTATGGGCAGTCATGGTGGCATGTCGGTGTACCAGCGCACAGTGAGAATCCGGATGTACAAGCAGCGTATGCTGCGATGCAAGCGGCGTTAGATGCGGCGTTCAAATATTAGGAGGGGTAATGATGACGATCAACATTGGGGTCATCGGAACCGGCGCCATGGGGCGTGCGCACATTCAACGGCTGCAACAGCGGCTCAATGGCGGTGAAGTGATCGGGGTGATGGATATCGACCAAGCAGCAGCGACCAAAGCCCGCGATGAGCTGGCACCAGATGCGCGTGTTTATGCCGATGAAGCCACGTTGCTGGCTGATCCCGCAATCCAGGCAGTATTCATCGTCAGTGCTGGCTTCGCTCACGCAGCAACGATTCAGCAGGCATTGGCGCAAGATAAAATGATTTTTACCGAAAAACCATTAGCCACCACAGCAGATACTGCGCGCGCAGTGATCGAAGCCGAACAACAACTGTCTGGCCGCCGGATTCAAGTCGGGTTCATGCGTCGTTATGATCCCGCAATCCGAGCGCTTAAAGCCCAGCTGGACAGCGGTGTGATCGGCCAGCCACTGGCGGTGCTGGCGGCGCATATCAACTTGGAACAAGCGCCAAGTTACACCAACGAAATGGCCGTGACGGATACTTTGATCCATGAAATCGATGAGATGCATTGGCTGTTAAATGATGATTATCAAGCTGTCCGCATTGAATACGGCCGCCAAAGCACCCAGCCTGTCAACCCTACGCTACACGATCCGCAACTGGTGACGTTACTCACCCAACGCGGTGTGCCGATCCAAGTGCTCGTGCACCTGACCGCCACTTATGGTTATGAAGTGCGTACCCAAGTGATTGGAGAAATTGGCGAGCTGTGGCTACCGCTTGACGGGGTGGCACCAGAAACCCGCCATGCCGCACAAGTTGCACGCGGTGTTGAAGTGAACTGGGCGCACCGTTTTGAAACGGCTTATGACTTGGAAGTACAGGCATTTTTGGATGATCTCAACGCTGGACGCCCATTACGTGGGCCAAGCAGTTGGGATGGCTATATTGCCGCGACTGTCGCAGATGTGGCGATTCGCTCACAAACTTCACACCAGTTGGAACCAATCACTTTGCCGGTTCGTCCGGCATTCTATCAAGAAATGGAGGGTTAATCATGACACAAGCACAAGTACGCGTCGGCATCGTCGGCTTAGGCCGTTTAGGCAAGACCCACGCCCAGAACTTAGCTAAACGCATTCCGCAAGCCCAACTGGTCGCTGCGACCAGCGTGGTTCCTGATGAACTGGATTGGGCTAAGTCCGCGTTAGGCGTTGAACAAACCTTTGATGATTATGATCAAATGATCGATGAGGGGAATATCGACGCGGTGGTGATCGTCTCACCATCAGGTTTTCACCCGCATCAAATCGAATATGCCTTGACGCATGGCAAGCATGTATTCAGTGAAAAACCGATCGGCTTGTCCTTAGATGAAATCAAAACAACCCAAGCCGTTGTGGCCGCTCATCCTGAGTTAAAATTCCAACTCGGTTTCATGCGCCGTTTCGACCCATCCTACCGTTATGCCAAAGCATTGGTGGACGAAGGCAAACTGGGTGAGTTAACCGCCATTCGTGCTTATAGCATCGACCCGGCCGCGGGGATGCCAAGCTTTGTGCAATTTGCCCGTTCAGCTAACAGCGGGGGCTTGTTCTTAGACATGGCGATACACGACATTGACTTGATGCGCTGGTTCTCCGGTCAAGAATTCAGCAAGGTCTGGGCCATCGGCGTCAACCGGGCATACCCAGTGCTGGATGAACTTAATGAGTTGGAAACTGGCGCAGCGTTGGCGCAATTGACAGATAAAACCATGGGATTGTTTTTAGCCGGCCGCAACGCTGCACATGGGTATCATGTTGAAACCGAATTGATCGGCACTAAAGGCATGCTGCGCGTCGCGCAAGTGCCGGAGAAGAATTTGGTAACGGTGATGGATGAAACTGGGATCGTGCGGCCGACCTCGCAGAACTTCCCAGAGCGTTTTGCAGAGGCGTTCTTGGCTGAAACCACCGCCTTTATCGATAGCATTGTGAACAATACCGATACAGGCATCACCGCAGAAGACGGGTTACAATCGGTACGTGTGGCGTTGGCACTACAAGAAGCGTATACCAACAACGCCTTGGTTAGTTTGGCAAAGGAGGGGAACTAATGAGCATTCAACTGGGAATCGCCCCAATTGGGTGGACGAATGATGACATGCCAGATCTGGGTAAAGAGATTCCTTTTGCCCAAGCGATCGACGAAATGGCCTTAGCCGGTTTTAGCGGCACTGAAGTCGGCAATAAGTACCCCAAAGACCCAGACGAACTCAAGGCGGCTTTGGCTATGCGGCATCTGCAAATCGCCAGTGCGTGGTTTTCAGCATATTTGACCACTAAGCCATACGCTGAAACGGAAGCGGCGTTCATCAAGCATCGTGATTTTCTGCATGCGATGGGTGCTAAGGTGATCGTAGTGGCGGAACAAGGCCACAGCATTCAAGGTATGTTGGATAAGGCTGTGTTTGACGATAAGCCGACTTTCACTGATGACGAGTGGGAAGCGTTAGCGCGAGGATTAGAGCGTTTAGGCGCACGTGCTCATGAAGTCGGCATGCAGATTGTCTATCACCATCATATGGGCACAGGCGTCCAAACCACGGCTGAAATCGACCGCTTGATGGCGATGACAGATCCAGACAAGGTGTCGCTGCTGTTTGATAGTGGGCATCTGGTATTGTCTGGCGAAGACCCACAGGCAATTTTGACGCACTATTTTGACCGTATCAAGCACGTTCACTTCAAGGATGTGCGGCCAAGCATTGCGGCGCAAGTTAAAGCTGAACACATGAGCTTTTTGGATGGGGTACGCGCTGGAATGTTCACCGTCCCAGGTGACGGCGAAATCGATTTTGCACCGTTGTATCACGCCTTAGTCAGTGGCGGCTATGCCGGTTGGATCGTGGTCGAAGCCGAACAGGACCCGGCTAAAGCCAACCCACTGGCTTATGCGCAAAAAGCTTACGCTTATCTACAAACAGTGATGAAGGAGGGGTAAAATGCCGCTTGTGCGGGTTGATTTAAACCGCGGGCGTTCACCAAAAGAGCTGCACCAGTTACTGGATATTATCCACGCGGTGATGGTGGCTAGCTTCCATGTGCCTGCGCGTGACCGCTATCAGATCGTGCATCAGCATGGACCTGGTGAGTTGGTGATCGAAGATACTGGGTTGGGCTATACGCGCAGCGACCGCGTGGTGATTTTGTCACTGGTGAGTCGTGAGCGAACCGTAACGCAACTGCGAACCTTTTATCGGGAACTGGCCAAGCAACTGGCCGCTGCCGGTTTGGTGGCGCCGGATGACTTGGTTATCAATGTGAGCATTAACACCGACCAAGGCTGGAGCTTTGGTCGTGGGCACGCTGAGTTCATCGACGGCCCCTTATAACAGAAACAGAATCGAACGCCTCGTGCCGGTCGCAGGTTATCACGAGGCGTTTTTGATGTGGCTGGCGTCAAAGTTAACGATTGCGTTGATGAGTCGACGCGCAGCATCTGCCGGCGGTTAAAAATAGCAGCCATTGAAAGCGCGCTAGTCGTTGTTATCATCTCGCTGGTAGTTTTGAATAAGTAACGAATATACTGGTGCCAGTTACAATACAGGGAGATCATCATATGGAATTTGCAACTGTCTTGAATCATTGGGAATCGATACATTTATATCGCTGTTATGTCGCTGTACAGTGAGCAGGCATTGTCGTTAACGTGTGATCATGCTGCAGAGTTCGCGAACGCGACACTGATCGACAGAATTGAGAATACATACCACAAAGAGCTGTATTTTGAGCATTCGTATGCGCCTGAAGAACGAACAACAACGGGCTGGTTCGTGCGTTTCTGCCTAAGAAGCGCACGTTTGAGACCAAGACTCAATCCGACATGAAATTCGTTGCGGATGAATTGAATACACGTAGGAAAATGCACGGTTGGAAAACGTGTGCAGAGGTATTTGCCAATGAAATTAACAAAGCCAAAACTGTATAAATACGAGGGAAGGTTGTTGCACTTTATCTTGACATCCGCCTCTCCTATTCTAGTTTACATAATATATATTATGCGAAGTAACGCCAACGGAATTTATCTAAGCCCAATACCGGCTTAGATCCACTTTCACGTTAATTCCACGCAATCTTGCATTGTAGCCGGCTGTCCAGCCGCTCACACACGCTCATTCGGCAATCAGTACCGTCAACTCCAACTCACTGTCGCCAATTTGTCTGACTGATTGCGCCACTGCTACTGTCGTCGACTTGTACGAAAAAATTGCACTGATCTCAGACTTCATCGTGGTGCACGGTTCAACACCAATTCTCTGGCCAAACGTAGAGAAAGCTTGTCAAAGTCTTCGTAGCATACTAAATCAGTGGAATCGACGCTCAAGCTGATTTGTCAGGCCTTATGATTTTACAATTGCGAGTTTACACCATACTTGCTACCAGCCACATTTTGGCGCATGTTCGGCATAATAAACTCGATCGAGCTACGACCCCAAGTAGCCGATTTTACGGCTTGATGATATTGCTACGTTAGCCCGATAAGCAGTACTAAACCTGCGATTGCCAATCGTGACGTCAATCATGCTAACGCCAATGAGCCAACAATCGAATTCTTGCTAGCTTTAGACGCTTTCGGCCGCTTACAGGTGCTTTCACAATAGGTTGTGTACAATCTTATCCCACAATTTTCCGACATCTTCTGCCGTGAACCATTAACGGTAGCCACAGCATGACTATTTTGAGGACAATTCGACCTTAAATTGCTGTACCAACTCGTCAACGACCTTATCGCTTGGGTAAAACTTTAATTTTTCTGGTCGAGAAGCTTCCCAGTCAAAGATGCCATACTGCGGTACACGTTGCTTCAGCTCAGCCGGGCCATATCCCAGCTTGTCAGCATAGGCCCACATTTCGATGAGATGCTTTGTTCGCTGACGATTATTGTGATTGCCGAGCGCGACAAATAGAATCGCCGCGAAAGCAAAAACGATAATCTTTGCGATTCGCCCGTTAAAGAAATAGTCGGCAACCGCTGTGACAACAATTAGGCTAACCACCAAGAGAATGGCTTGACCAATGATCATCGTCATCTTCTTCATATCGCTACCCCTCTCAACAAGTTGATTACCCTGTCGTCTAATCGATGCACCAATAGAATACCAGAAAAGGTAGCGGTTACACCACCCCGTATTTTGCCTGCTCATTGCCTTCTTCCCAAAGTGCACTAAAAAAGCCGCGATCAACTCGCGGCTTTTCGTTATGCTTAGGCTTCAAAAGCCTTCTGCAATGGTGGGACAACTTGCTTCTTACGGGAAACGACACCTGGCAATGCCAGACGCTGGTTGGCGTCAAACTTTTGGCCGAATGCGGCTTCCAGCTTGTCGAAGCCTTCGCCGTATGCCAGCCCTGTTGAATCGGAGTTCAAGATGTCTGTGGCGATCAGCAAGAACAAATCGTAGCCGTTCTTGTCGCTTTCGGACTTCAACGTGGCTTCAATGTCAGCTTGGCGCGCATAGATCTCGTCAAGATCGACAACGTTGACCTGGCCGATACGAACGGTCTTGCCGCCCATGTCGAAGGTCTTTGCGTCGCCTTCAGCGATGTCTAAGTCGGACTTGGCAGCCAAGTTGGTGCCGGCTTTGAGCATCTTCAAACCGTAATCTTCAAGGTCGATACCGGCAATCTTAGCGAGTTCTGGCAAGATCTCGCGTTCCAGATCGGTCGTGGTTGGGCTCTTGAGCAACAACGTGTCACTGATGATCCCAGACAACATCAAGCCCGCGATCTTAGCAGAAACCGTGAAGCCGTTCTCCTTGAACATCTTGTAGATGATCGAGTTGCAGGCGCCTACTGGTTCTGCACGGATGAACAGCGGGGCTGCGGTCTCAAAGTTGGCAAACCGGTGATGGTCAACGACCGAAACGATCGTCGAGTTCGCGCGGTCAGCAACGGATTGCTGGGCTTCGTTATGGTCGACCAGCATCACGTCAGCGCCGTTAGCAGCGTCGATCACGCGTGGCGTGTCTTGCTTGAAGAAATCCAAGGCAAACTTGGTTTCGTCGTTCGGGTTGCCTAAGGCTACGGCCTCAACGTCGGTGTTGCCGGCTTGGCGTTGGAACTCTGCCCATGTGATAGCACTGGTGATCGCATCAGTGTCGGGATTTTGGTGTCCAAAAATCAATGTCGTCATGTGTCAATTGCTCCTTTAATTGGTTGCGCGAATGCGCATTACTTAATCAGTTTAACACGGTTTTCGGCAAGCCGCGACAGATAATCTTGAGTTCCAAAATATTCGTCAAACGCCTTCAAAAATTGGGCGATACGCGGGATCTGATCCTTGCCTTTGCGGTAGACAAACGAGAGCTCAAAGTTGATCCCGGGCTCAAACGCCGCTGCGTACGCGTGGATATAATCCTTGTGCGCCTGATAAAACGTGTTGGGCAGCGCTGTGTTGACGCCGGTATGATTGGAAAACTGGGTCAGCTGGTACGGCGTCGTGAACTGGGCGACAGAATGTGGCGCGTCGACCATGCGGTTTTTGTACGCCTCTTGCAGCGTCTGGCTCAAGAAATAGTCTTCTGGGTAAGTGACCCAAGGCTGGCGGATCGTGTCTGCCAGCCGCACGCGCTTGCGCTTAGCCAGCGATTCGTCGTGATGCAGGAAGACCAGCGATTCGTCGATGATCTTCTTGGTGGCATAAGGCTTCCAGTTCTTGATGGTCGCGTCAGGTAGATACATGATCGCCAGGTCGACCTGGTTGTTTTCGAGCTTCTCCCAGATCTCGTGGCGCGTCATCATCCGCAACACCACTTCGACCTCTGGGTTGTTCTTGTAATAGTCAGCGATGAACGTGTTGAACGCGAGATCTTCCACCGACGCCAACAGCGCGATCTGAATTTTGCCGTTAGACGCGTCACTGGCTTGCTGAATCTGGTCGGTCGCGACATTCAAAACCTCGTAAATTTCTTGCGTTGCTTTGAGCATCGTCCGCCCTGCTTCGGACAGATGGAGTTTCTTGCCGATCGAATAAAACAAGGGTGCGCCGACTGTGCGTTCCAGTTTTTTGATCTGCTGCGTCAACGCCGGCTGCGTGATCCCAAGCAGTTGGGCCGCCTGCGTGTAATTCATCGTCTCAGCCAGTTGCAGGAAATAGGTCAACGTCTTCGACGAGAAAATGCTTTCTTGCGTAGTCTTCATGGCGTTTAGTCTCCTCACCGTTTTCAATTTATCTCATTTAATAATAAGTTAAAACAAAAAAAGAAGCAACGTTTAAGTTGCTTCTAGCTTATCGTTTTTCTAAGCGCCTACTTAGCTGGCTTCCAGGTCTTGTAACCGGTGTAGTCTGCGGTGTGCAAAAGATTTTCGGCATTCTTGATCCGATCTTGTGTCGGTGGCTCGATGCCTTCAAGCGGATAAGCAATCCCCAGTTCGTGATACTTCTTGACCCCTAAGGTGTGATAAGGCAAAACCTCGACCTTTTGCACAGACTTCAAGGTCTTGATGTAATCGCCGAGTTCCTTAAGATAGTGGTCATTGTCGGTGCGCTGTGGGACCAGCACGTGGCGGATCCACATGTCACAGCCGTGATCTGACATCCATTCGATCATGTCGAGGATGTTTTCGTTGCCAAAACCGGTCAGCTTCTTATGTTCTTCGGAGTTGATGTGCTTGATGTCGACCAACGAAATGTCGGTGACGGCCATCAGCTGCTTGAACTTGCTGAACCAAGGTTCGTCGCGGGTGAACGGGTTACCACTGGTATCTAGGCAAGTCGAGATGCCACGGGCCTTGGCCTTGGTGAACAGGTCGAGCAGAAAGTCGATTTGAACCAGTGATTCACCACCGGAGCAAGTCAACCCACCAGTCTCACCCCAAAACGCCTTGTAGCGCTCGCAATCGTCCAAGAGCTCATCTGCAGTCATCTCTGTGCCGACACCGATGTTCCAAGTATCAGGGTTGTGGCAGTACTGACAGCGCATCCGACACCCTTGCAAGAACGCGGTGAACCGAATGCCAGGACCATCGACGGCCCCGAAGCTTTCAACGGAATGAACATAACCTTTAACAGGACCTTGGTTCTCTTTTTTTGCTTCTTCGGCGACGTTGACCGGCGCCTTTGTGCTATCAAAAAGTTTCATGACGGATTCCCCCTAATTGCCGCTGCGCCAATGGGTTGAGCGCTCTGCGCTCACTGCACCGGCGTTTGCAACTTCTGCCTAAAAGCGCGAAATGGTTTCGCGCCTTTAGGCAAAACGGGAGCCGCAAAGCGGCTCCCGCTGCATGACTGTGAGATTATGATTCTGATCGTCTGACGTCTCAGATCATGATCTGAGTGCCGATTGTTACATTTCTTCGAAGAAGGTACGAGCGATGACATCGTCTTGTTGTTCCTTGGTCAGATCTGCGAAGTATACGCAGTAGCCAGAAACACGGACGGTCAAAGTAGGATATTCTTCTGGGTGCTTTTGGGCATCGATCAAGGTCTCCTTGTTGAAGACGTTGATGTTCAAATGCATCCCGTTGTTAGCCATGTAGCCATCAACCATGTTGACAAGGGTATCCTTACGGGTCTCGTCATCGTGGCCAAGGGTGTTAGGCGTTACGCCGAAGGTATTGGAAATCCCATCAGTTGCATAGTGATAAGGGATCTTCGCAGTGGACATCAGAGATGCCAAAGCACCGTTCTTTTCAGCACCGTATGCTGGGTTAGCACCAGGTGAGAATGGTTCGCCCTTTTGACGGCCGTTAGGTGTGGTACCAGTGTTCTTACCATAAACAACGTTAGAAGTAATGGTCAAAACAGAGGTAGACAACTTAGCGTTGTGATACAGGTGATGTGTGTTCATCTTGCCATAGAACCACTTGATGAGCCACTTAGCAATGTTGTCGGCCCGATCGTCGTTGTTACCATAGCGTGGGTAGTCAGGGTTTTCAGCCTTGAAGTCGACCGCAACACCGTTTTCGTCACGGATTGGGTGAACCTTGCCGTACTTGATCGCGGAGATGGAATCAACCGCATGGGAGAAGCCAGAGATCCCGGTTGCAAAGGTGTAATCGAGCTTGGTGTCCTTCAATGCCAGCTGTGCAGATTCGTAGTAGTACTTGTCATGCATGTACTGGATAGCGTTCAAGGCGTTGACATAAACATCAGCCAACCAGTCAGCTTGGACGTTGAACTTCTTCATGAATTCATCGTAGTCGATGACATCGGAAGTGATTGGTTCAGTAGCTGGGCCAACCTGCTTTTCACCGATTTCATCAACACCACCGTTGATGGCATAAAGCAATGCCTTAGCCAAGTTAGCACGTGCACCGAAGAATTGAACCCCACCGGCGATTGGTTGTGCGGAAACACAGCAAGCAATGCCATAGTAATCAGTGCCCCATTCGGTCCGCATCAAGTCATCGTTTTCGTACTGAATGGTGGAACTGGTGATGGAAACTTCAGTAGCGTAGCGCTTGAAGCCTTCTGGCAATGCGGAAGACCACAGCAACGTGATGTTTGGTTCTGGTGCAGCACCCATGTTATCAAGCGTCTTCAAGAAGCGGAAGGCAGTCTTGGTAATGTGGTGACGACCGTCGAAGCCAACACCACCCAAGGACAAGGTTGCCCAGATTGGGTCGCCAGAGAACAAGTCGTTGTATTCGGTCGTCCGGATAAAGCGAACCATCCGCAACTTCATAACCAAGTGGTCAATCAGTTCCTGTGCTTGCTCTTCGTTGATAACACCGCGCTTCATATCGCGTTCGATGAAGGCATCGATCGTGGTATCGATACGGCCAACAGACATCGCAGCCCCGTTTTGGGTCTTGACCGCTGCCAGGTAGCCGAAGTAAATCCACTGGATCGCTTCTTGAGCGTTGGTAGCAGGCTTGGAGATATCATAGCCGTAAGATGCGGCCATCTTCTTCATGTCGTTCAATGCCTTGTATTGGTCATTGATCTGTTCACGCAGACGGATAACATCGTCGGTCATTTCGCCATCGCCGGTGTGTGAGAAGTCATAGAACTTCTCTTCCATCAACTTGTCGATCCCATAGATCGCGATCCGTGGGAAGTCAGCAACGATACGGCCACGAGCATAAGCATCAGGAAGGCCAGTAACGATCTTGTAGTGACGAGCCTTGCGCATATCAGGGGTATAAACATCGAAGACCCCTTGGTTATGTGTCTTATGATATTCGGTGAAGATCTTGTGCATTTCTGGATCTGGCTTGTAGCCGTAAGCTTCCAGCGCATCTTCAGCCATGCGGATACCACCAAATGGCATGAACGCACGCTTGAATGGCTTGTCAGTTTGCAAACCAACAATCTTTTCAAGATCCTTGTTCAAGTAACCAGGGCCGTGGCTAGTGATGGTTGCAACGACGTTAGTATCAGCGTCGAGCACGCCACCCTTGGCACGTTCTTGCTTCTTCAGGTTCAAAACCTGATTGTTCAAGATCGTGGTTGCTTCAGTAGGACCGGCAAGAAAACTCTCGTCCCCATTGTATTGGGTCAGGTTGTTTTGGATGAAATCACGGACATCGATTTCGTCCTGCCAGCGACCACCGTTAAAACCTTCCCAGTAGTCCTTGAGCTGCTTCTTATCAAGCTGTTCCATATGGAATGCCTCCTAAAATGTGATTACCATGTCACAGATTTTACACTCTTAGTATAACACGTCACTTGAAGGTTGCAAGCACTTTCTTTCGCATTCTTCTGCGAATACGCATTCTTTTTGGAATCAATTGGGAAACCGGTTGTCCGTTCAGCATTTCACGGATTTTTTTCGGGATTTGGTGGAATGCGCTACCAAAATTTCACCTGTACTCATCGTTCCACGTTGATACAGTTTTTGCGATTTTGTGGTAATACAGACGTTCCCTGTTTTCGGGTCAGTTCCGCCAGAATCCAGATACAGCAAGCAAAAAGGCGACCGTCCACATGGTCGCCTTCGTCGTTAAGCCTGCTTCTTCTGTTGTGTCTTGTACTGGTTCATAATGCCCACCATATCGTCGTCATGGACCAAATCGGTGGCATCGGCGACGTCTTTGAAGATCGGGAAGATTTGTTTCATCATGTCGCGATCAACATGGTAGCCCATCTGCGTCAGCTTGTTCATCACGGCATGGGAACCTGACAGTTTGCCCAGTGGCAGGCGAGAATGCATGCCCACGGCTTCTGGTGTCAGGATCTCGTAGGTCTGGCGGTTCTTTAAGAAGCCGTCTTGATGGATCCCGGATTCATGTGAGAATGCGTTGGCGCCGACGATCGGCTTGTTCGGGCCGACGGCAATGTTGGAATCTTCTTCGACGACCTCGGAGATGTGTTTCGTTTCCTTCATATTAATGTTGGTCTTGGCATCGTAGTAATCGCCACGCACGGAAATCGCTGCGGCGACTTCGATCAAATCGACGTTGCCGGCACGCTCGCCCAGCCCGTTGATCGTGCCTTGGATCTGGGTGGCGCCGTTTTTGATAGCGGCCATGGCGTTGGCCATCGCCATGCCCAGGTCGTTGTGGGTGTGAGCGGCCCATTCAATCTTGTCGAAGTCTGGAATATTGGCCTTGAGGTTGGCGAAAATCGCGCCAAATTCTTCAGGATCGTCGTAGCCAACGGTGTCCGGAATGTTGATGCAGTTGGCACCGGCGTCGATGGCCGCTTGGACGGCCTGGACCAGGAATTCTGGTTCCGTCCGGGAAGCATCTTCTGGTGAGAATTCAATGAAGTCGACCTTGGACTTGGCGTAGGCCACGTCGGACTTGATCTGGGCGATCATCTCTTCTTTGGACATGTGGAGCTTGAATTCACGATGGATCGGGCTGGTGGCGATGAAGGTGTGAAGCATCTTGTGCGGGGCCGGTTCGATCGCGGCGGCCACTGCGTCGATGTCTTTGCGAACCAGCCGCGCCAGGCCGGTGACGGTGGTGTGCTTGATCGTCTTGGCAATCGCGTTGACCGCCTTGAAGTCTTCCGGGCTGGCAACCGGGAAGCCGGCTTCGATATAATCAACGCCCCAGCTTTCGAGCGCCTTGGCGATCTCAACTTTTTGTTCCACACTGAAGTTTACACCGATGGTTTGTTCACCGTCACGCAGGGTCGTATCGAAAAACTTAACTTGTTTGGTCATAATAATTGCCTCCATTGATATATGTATGTATGAAACAAAAATAGGGACCAGCGAATCGTCAGCAGACGTTTTGCTAGCCCCTATTGGCTAGCCATCGAAAAGCCTTCGATGGCGTTGCAGCCACCGGTTAAGTCGATGGCCGCATGTCAAATGCCGCGATCGACTAAATCAACAATCGACCACGCAACAACGCAGATACAAGTAACATGTTTGTTTGACTGGTTTTAATCATGATGTTTGTCCTCCGCGTGTTTTGATTTGATGTGACTAAGATTAAACTATTTTAATCTTAGTGTCAACCTTTTAATTAAATTCTTTTTATACACAATTACAATCCCGCGCAACCGGCATTCCTGAACACAAAAAAACCCGCGAGTCAGCACAACTCGCGGGCCTTTTTTCTAATTATCGGCTAATGCTTCGGTGTTCTCTTCGGCATGAACGTACACTGGGACGCCTTGGGTCTCGGTGTCGATCACAAACGAACCGTTCGAGTAGCGATCGCCGTCTGGATTGTCCGCCGGCGTCAGTGCCACCAGCTCATCGGTGTCGGTCAACACGGTCAATGCGGTGTTGGCATCGACTTTCACCATCGCGACGATGCGGTGTGGGGCCTTCTTAAGCTCACGCAACACCAGCAACCCGCGCCGGGCGCGACTGCCGATGCCCATTTCCTTCAGGCGCATCTTCTTGAACGCCCCTCGCTGGGTCAAGATCCCAACTTCGGTGTTTTCCGGATCGTCGGCCAAGATGAAGTTGACCACCACATCCCCGTCCTTCAAGTCGACGCTCTTCACGCCGGTCGCCCGGGCGCCGATCACCGACACCTCGTTCAGTGCAAACTGCAGACCATAGGCGTGGTTGGTGACGGCAAACACCGTCTGCGGGCTGCCTTGCGGGACAAAATAGGCGTTGGTAACGACAGCGTCTTTGGACTTAAGCTTCATCCCCACCATCGGCCGGCTCTTGTAGTTGCGTTGTGGCTGCATGTCTGCCAGCGCGGTTTGCTTGATGTAGCCGTCGCTGGAGCCTAACACGAAGTTGCCACTTTCGTCGAGGGTGGTGAATCCGAAGGCTGCGATCACTTGTTCGTCTGTGGCGATGCCGACCGTTTGGCTGAGATGTTCGCCGGCATCTTTCCAACGCGCGTCGGTGATCTCATGCACCGGCCGGTAGATCACGTTGCCGCGGTTGGTGACGATGTACAAATGCTCAAGCGTGCCCATCTCTTGGTTGAAGATGGCAAAATCGTTGTCCTTCAGCCCGTTATCTTCTGCATTGACGGCCTGATAGCTACGCAAAGAGCTCCGCTTGAGGTAGCCGTCCCGCGACACCAGCACCATCACCTGTTCGTCGGCCACGGTAACCGTGGTGTCGACTTCAAGCGTTTCGATCTCGGCTTGGATCGCAGACTTGCGATCATCCCCATAGGTCTTGGCAATCGCCGCCAGCTCGGTTTCGATCACATGGTCGCGTGCCGCCGGCTGGTCTAAGATCTTGTGATAACCCGCGATGTCTTTAGCCAGTTGCGCCGCTTCTGCTTCCAGCGCCGTGATATCGGTGTTGGTCAAGCGGTACAGCTGCAAGGACACGATGGCTTCGGCCTGGGCCGTCGAAAAGTCATAGGCAGACACCAGGTTTTGTTTGGCATCCCCCTTGTCTGTAGACGCCCGGATGGTCTTGATGACCTGGTCTAAGATCGAGATCATCTTGATCAGGCCTTGAACAATATGCTCGCGCGCTTCGGCTTTTTGCAGGTCGAATTGCGTGCGCCGAATGATGACAGAACGCCGGTGTTTGATATAGGCTTCCAGCATCGGCTTGAGACCCAGTTGTTTGGGCTTCATATCGGCGATGGCGACCATGTTGAAGTTATAGGCGATCTGCAGGTCGGTGTTCTTGAACAAATAGGTCAAGATGCCGTCTGCGTTGGCGTCTTTTTTCAGCTCAATCACTACACTGAGGCCAAAGCGGTCGGATTCGTCACGGACTTCCGCGATGCCATCGACCTTCTTGGCCACGCGCAACTCATCGATCTTCTTGACGAGCTCAGCCTTGTTGACTTCATAAGGCAACTCAGAAACGACGATCTGCTGCTTACCGCCGCGCAGCTCTTCGGTATGGGTGCGTGAGCGCACGACGATCTTGCCGCGGCCGGTTTCATAGGCCTTGCGGATCCCGTCGACCCCTTGGATGATGCCGCCGGTCGGGAAGTCAGGACCTTGGACGAAGCCCATCAGCTTGCTGAGGTCGGCATCGGGATGCTTTAAGAGGTACAAAATGGCGTTGATCACTTCCCGCAGGTTATGCGGTGGGATCTCGGTGGCGTACCCGGCAGAGATCCCAGTGGCACCGTTCACCAACAGATTGGGAAAGGCCGCCGGGAGAACGGTCGGCTCTTGGGCCGTGTCATCGAAGTTCAACACCATGTCGACGGTGTCTTTGTCGATGTCTTTGAGCATCTCCCCGGAGATCTTCGACAGACGCGCTTCCGTGTACCGCATGGCGGCAGGCGGATCGCCGTCCATCGAGCCGTTGTTCCCGTGCATCTCGATCAAAGGCGCCCGCAGTTTCCAGTCTTGCGACAGGCGGACCATCGCTTCATAGATCGACGAGTCACCATGGGGATGGTAGTTACCCATGACGTTACCGACAGACTTGGCAGACTTGCGGAAGCCATGGTCGAAGGTGTTGCCGTCTTGGTTCATCGCAAACAAAATGCGGCGTTGCACCGGCTTCAAACCGTCGCGGACGTCGGGTAAGGCCCGCTCTTGGATGATGTACTTCGAATAGCGGCCGAAGCGCTCGCCCATGACTTCTTCTAAGGTGAGTTCTTGAATTTGATTGGCCATGGCTACTTCTTAGCTCCTTTCCGCAATTGTTTCTTGATCTGTTGGGCACCAAACTGCATGTCCGCATGATCGACCGTCTTGGTTTCCAGGATCGACCCGTCGTCGTCGAGATCAAACTGGACGTTATTTTCGATCCATTCCCGCCGTGGTTCGACGCGGTCGCCCATCAAGGTGGTGACCCGGCGTTCTGCCAGCGCCCCGTCTTCGACCCGCACACGGATCAAGGTCCGCGTCTCGGGGTTCATCGTGGTTTCCCACAACTGATCGGCGTTCATTTCGCCAAGTCCTTTGAACCGGGTCAAGGTGTAGCCTTTGCCCATCTTCTTGACTTCTTTTTCCAGCTCTTCATCCGTCCAGGCATAAGCGATCTTGATCTTGGCGCCTTTACCTTTTTGCAATCGATACAACGGTGGCAAGGCGATATAGACCTTGCCGGCATCCATCAGCGGCCGCATGTAGCGGTAGAAGAAGGTCAACAACAGGATCTGGATATGGGCGCCATCGGTATCCGCATCGGTCATGATGATGACTTTGTCGTAGTTGGCGGCATCGATATCAAACTCTGCGCCGACGCCGGCGCCGATCGTGTAGATCATGGTGTTGATTTCGGCGTTTTTGACGATGTCTGCAAGCTTGGCCTTTTGCGTGTTCAAGACCTTCCCCCGCAACGGTAAGATCGCCTGGAACTTCCGGTCGCGGCCTTGCTTGGCAGAGCCGCCGGCAGAATCCCCTTCGACTAAGTAGAGTTCGTTCTTCTTGGCGTTTTTGGACTGGGCTGGGGTCAGCTTGCCGGAAAGCAGGCTGGTGTCTTTCTTGCGGCGCTTGCCGTGGCGAGAATCGTCTCGGGCACGACGGGCGGCTTCACGAGCTTCCCGCGCCTTGATCGCTTTTCTGACGAGTTCTTGGGCGCCATCCCCGTTTTCCATCAGGTAGAAGCTCAACTGCTCGTAGACGACCGCATCGACCACAGAACGCGCCTGAGGCGTCCCCAGCTTGCCTTTGGTCTGGCCTTCAAACTGCAAGATCTCTTCAGGGATCCGGACCGCCAAGACGCCGGCGAGTCCTTCACGCACATCAGAGCCTTCCAGGTTCTTGTCTTTGTCTTTCAACAGGTTGACTTTGCGGGCAAAATCGTTGAATGCCCGCGTCATCGCTGAGCGCAGGCCGACTTCATGGGTCCCGCCGTCAGTCGTGCGCACGTTGTTGACAAACGAGATCAGGTTCTCGGAATAGCCGTCGTTGTATTGGCCGGCGAAGTCGACCACGATACCGTCTTTGTCCCCTTCGAAGTTGAAGACTTCGCTGAGCGTGTCTTTGTCTTCGTTGAGGTATTTGACGAAGCTGACCAGCCCGTCTGGATAATGATAGACTTCTTCACGTTCCGTGCGCTCGTCAGTCAAAGTGATGGTGATGTTTTTCAACAAGAACGCCGACTCGCGCAGGCGCTCTGCCAAGGTGTCGTAGTTGTACACCGTCGTTGAAAAAATCGTCGGGTCTGGCTTGAAGGTGACGGTGGTGCCGTTGGGTTCGTTGACCTTGCCCAATTTCACCAAGCCACCATCGGGATGCCCACCATTAATAAAATGCTCTTCAAATGCGTGCTTGTCGCGTACGACCCGCACCGTGAGGGACTCACTCAAGGCGTTGACGACCGACGACCCGACCCCGTGCAAACCGCCCGAGGTCTTGTACGAGTTCTGATCGAACTTCCCACCGGCGTGTAACACCGTCAGGATCACTTCGATCGTCGGTTTGCCAGAGGGATGCATCCCCGTTGGCATCCCGCGGCCATGGTCTTGGACCGTGATGCTGTTGTCTTGATGAATCGTCACCGCGATCACGTCGCCATACCCGGCCAACGCTTCATCGACCGCGTTGTCGACGATTTCATAGACTAAATGGTGCAGGCCCCGGGCATCTGTAGAACCAATGTACATCCCCGGCCGTTTGCGCACCGCTTCGAGGCCGTGAAGCACCTGGATCGATGAATCCGTGTAAGCTGAACTTTGCGTATCCATTCAATTCTTCCTCTCCAAATTACATACTGGTTTAGCGTACACCAACTAACCACCAAACCACAAAGAAAATCTCGATTAGAAACGAGCCTCAACTATTTTACGCGTTGGCGGCGCAAGCGTCAAAAAAATGCTACAATTACACATACGTCGGCGGTTTACGTACCGCCTGAGCGAGGCAGAACTCGCAGCACACGCCTCGCCAACAACGAAAGGAGTGGCTAGTTTGCTTATAGCCTTATGTTTCATCTTGGCCTATCTGATCGGCTCGATCCCGAGTGGCGTTTGGGTCGGTCAGTGGTTCTTCCACCAAGACATTCGCCAAAAAGGCAGTCACAACATTGGCACCACCAACGCGTATCGGGTCTTGGGCCCCATCGGCGGTACCATCGTCTTGGCGATGGATATCCTCAAAGGGACCCTTGGCGCCAGCCTCCCGATGCTTTTCAACGTCGGGCAACACTGGCTGGTCTTGATCGTCGGCCTCGCCGCGGTCGCCGGGCACACCTTCTCTATCTTCATCGGTTTCAAAGGCGGCAAAGCCGTCGCCACCAGCGCCGGCATCTGCCTGGCCTACAACTGGCATTTCTTCTTGATCGCCTGCGCCGTGTTTATCAGCCTCGTGATCTTGTCCAGCATGGTCAGCATCGCCTCGACCGTCGGCATGGGGATCTTGACCGTCTGGAGCCTGTTCTACCATGACTGGTTGTTGACAGTCGTCTGCGCGGTCTTATGGCTCGTCTTCTTGATCCGGCACAAAGACAACTTTGCCCGCATCAAAAACGGTACCGAGAACATGGTGCCGTTCGGACTGGGTATCTATCTCCGGCACCGCAAACAACACGCTTAATATGTACGCAAAAGCCGCCTGAAAAGGCGGCTTTTTTCGTGGAACGACACAGGGGTGGCTAGCTACACAACCGCACTCGGGGCCAAGACCGCCCAAAGCACGATTGTTAGGCTACCCGACCCGCTAAGTGCACGCCGTTTCGCTCTGGGTATCGTCGAGCTACTCAAAGCAACGCTGGGCTGTCTAAGTTGTCTCGGTCATGCACGGCTTCGCCGCACAAGCCCAAGCTAGCTTAGACTTCCAGCTAAAACCGCTTTGTTTCGCTCTGGGTTTTTCGTCGAGCTACACGGCGCAACGCGGGTGCAGCTAGCTACACAACCGCACTCGGGACCAAGACCGCCCCAAGCACGATTGTTAGGCTACCCGACCCGCTAAGTGCACGCCGTTTCGCTCTGGGTTAGAAGATCGAGATACTGTACCCGTGATCGAAGACTTCTCCCGGCTGCAAGGTGTTGATGCCTAGCTTCTTGGTGAAGTCACCGTCTGCGTCTGTGGTGTCAGCGATGCCCCACCATGGTTCGATGCAGACAAAGTTGGCTGTGGTCGGATATGGGCTCCAGACACCCAAGAACGGGGCGTCGCCTGTCGAGACTTCAACGCCGTGACGAGTTTTTTCAGAACGGATCGACAAGATCGTCTGGCCCTTGAGTTCGTAAATCACTGCGTCATTTTTGAACAATTCGTGGGACAATTGTTGGTTGACGTCTGTGCCGGCCAGTGTCCGGTGGGCATAATCGATGCCTTCACCGGCGATCAGCGGGATCTGCACGCGAGACTTGCGCGGCTTGAACTCCAGATAATAGTCTTCGAACGTGGTGTCGTCGCTCACTGGCACGACAAAGCCAGGATGGCCGCCAATGCCAAACAACAGCGGCGCGTCTGTGGCCGGATTCTCCACGCGGTAGTTGACCCCCAACGTGTTGTTTTCCAGCGTATAGGTCAGGCTGAGCTTGAAGGCGAACGGATACTGGGCCCGGGTCTTGTCGTCATCGACCAAGGTGAAAACCACCTTGGTGTCGCTGGCAGATTCGACCGTGAAGTCACGATCGCGGGCGAACCCGTGTTGGGTCATGTGGTAAGTGTTGCCGGCATAGCGATATTCATCATTCTTCAAGGCGCCGACGATCGGGAACAACACAGGCGCATGCCGCTTCCAGACGCTGGGATCCGCCTGCCACGTATGCTGTTGCCCGGTGTGGTTATTCACGATGCTGGTGACCTCGGCACCGTGTTCTGCGATGGTGACGGTGAGAAAATCGTTCTTCAAAATCTGAGCCATGCTTACAACTTCCTTTACGTGTATAGTATCCGCCGATTCAAGCTAGCGGGATAAGCTTACAAAATGAATCGTGTCATGTCCTTGTCAGCGGCAATGTCGCCGATCTTATCTTGGACATACTGTTCGGTGACTGTGACGTCACCCATTTGCATATCGGGGCCTTCATACAAAACGTCTTCTAGCAGTTTCTCAAGGATCGTTGCCAACCGCCGAGCCCCGATGTTGTCAGTGTCGCGGTTGACGCGGATCGCGATCTGGGCAATTTCTTCAATCGCCTCTTTGGTGAAGGTCACGTGCACGCCATCAGCCCCGATCAAAGCGATATACTGCTTGACCAGCGCGTTGTCTGGCTCTGTCAGGATACGCACGAAATCTTCTTCCGTCAAGTCGTTGAGTTCTACTCGGATCGGGAAACGGCCTTGAAGTTCTGGAATCAAGTCAGACGGCTTGGCGGTGGCAAAAGCCCCTGAGCCGATGAACAAGACGTGATCGGTATTCAACGGCCCGTACTTAGTGTTGACCTGCGAGCCTTCGACGATCGGCAAGATGTCGCGCTGCACGCCGTCACGAGAAACTTCGCCGCTAGTCTTCTTGTCGCCACTGGCGATCTTGTCGATTTCATCGATGAAAATGATCCCGTTGTTTTCGGCGGACTGGATCGCGTCATGATAAATATCCGCGTGGTTGACCAGCTTGTCAGATTCTTCTTTAATGAAGACTTCTCGCGCTTCTTTGACGCTCATCGTCCGCTGTACACGCTTTTGCGGCATCAAGTTACCCAGCGTCTCGCCGAGATCGATGCCCATCTGTCCGTACATGTCGTTCATGCCGCTTTGCTTCTTGGCATCGGCGACAGTCACGGTGATCTCACGGTCTTCAAGCAAGCCTTTTTCCAGTTGCTCTGCGACGCTCAAGCGCTGATTGCGGATCTCGTCGGTGACTTCGCCGTCGTCTTGTTGTGGCGTTGGCATCTGTCCGTTTTGCATGTTTTGGAACATGTTCATCATCTCGGCCATCGGATTGCTATTTTTCTTTTCCTTCTTGATGGCCGGTACCAGCAACTTGACCAGGCGCTTGTCGGCTTCACGAGTCGCGCGGGCGCGGACGTTTTTGAACTGCTTTTCTTCTTCCATCGCCACAGCGACATCTGCGAGATCACGCACCATCGATTCAACATCCCGACCGACGTAACCGACTTCGGTGAACTTGGTCGCTTCGACCTTCACGAACGGGGCGTTGACGACTTTCGCCAAGCGCCGCGCGATCTCAGTTTTACCAACCCCGGTAGGCCCGATCATCAAAAGGTTCTTCGGGGTGATCTCGCGTTGCATCTTGTCGGAAAGTTGCATGCGCCGGTAACGATTGTACAAGGCCACGGCGACTGCCCGCTTGGCATCGTCTTGACCGATGACGTAACTATCTAGTTCCGCCACGATTTCTTTTGGGGTTTTTACCATTTGAACATTCTCCTTGATTAACATGTTGCAGGTTTGGTTGGAAGTGGTGGATATGGATGTTCAACATCCAAACCCGTCTTATACTTCGAGATCATCGTCGAGCTACGTGGCGCAACGCGGGTACGGCTAGCTACGGTATCGCACTCGGAACTAAAACCTGTCCCAAGCACGATACCTAGGCTACCCGACCCGCTAAATGCGCGCCACTTTGCTCTGGTTTTTTCGTCGAGCTTTTTGCGGCAACGCGATTGCGTGTAAGGCGTTCCGGTCTCGCACGGCTTTGCCGCACAAGTCCAGACCACCTTACACCCATCGCTAAGAACGCCGCAAAAAGCTCTGGTTTAGCTAAAGCTTTCGACGATAATATTGTGGTTCGTGAAGATGTCGATAGAGCCGGCGATGTCGATGGCGGCTTTGGCGATGTCTTCTGCCTTCATGTCGGTGTGTTGGATCATTGCCATTGCGGCGGCTTGAGCGTAGTTGCCGCCGGAGCCGATGGCCACGACATCTGCGTCGGGTTCGATGACTTCACCATTACCAGAAACCAGCAACAAGTCGTGTTCGTCCATCACGATCATCATCGCTTCAAGTTTTTGCAACGTCGGGTCTTTGCGCCAGTCTTGGGCGAGCGCGACGGCGGCACGGCGGAGGTTACCGGCGTGGGCTTCGAGCTTTTTTTCGAACCAGTCTTGCAAGGTGAACGCGTCGGCGACACCACCGGCAAAGCCGATCACGACCTTACCGTTAAAAATCCGGCGAACCTTTTGCGCGTTACCTTTCATGATGACTTTTTCACCAAGGGTCACTTGGCCGTCACCGGCGATGGCGGTTTTACCGTTCTTGCGCACTGCTGCGATTGTTGTCATATTGTGCCTCCAAATTGAGTAATGAGACTAGTCTAACGTGACAAGCTGTCACATGCATCAGACTTGGGTCCTAATTATGTTTCGGAAAATACTTCATGTAGTCTTTTTTAAGGTGTTCCGTGGTCATATGTGTGTAGATCTGCGTCGTCGATAGGCTCGCATGCCCTAACAGCTCCTGCACCGAGCGCAGGTCCGCCCCGTGATCGAGCAGGTGCGTGGCAAACGAATGCCGCAACATATGCGGATGGATCCCGCTGGTCAGACTCGTTTTTTGGACCAGCTGATCCAAGATATATTCGATTCCGCGAGACGTGATCGGTCGGCCGTGCTGGTTGACGAAGACCCGGTCGTGGTTCTGGTCGAGCTTAGCCATCAACACCTGGCGCCCGTCATCTAAGTAAGTATGCAAGGCGTCTTTGCAATAACTACCAAAAGGCACATAGCGGTCCTTGTTGCCTTTCCCGTGCACCAGCAACAGCTCCAGGTCAAAATCGATTTGGCTGAGCGTTAAGTTCGCACACTCGCTGACCCGGATACCAGTGCCGTACAGCACCTCGAGCAACGCGCGGTTGCGCTGATCGAGCGGCGTGTCACCGTCGACGGTGGCAAACAGACTTTGGATCTCTTCTTCATAGAAAAACTGCGGGAGGTGGTGGTGACTCTTGCGCGTTTCTACCAGCTCGAAGGGATCGACTTTGGCCTGGCCGGTTCGGATCAAGTAGCGGTAGAAGCTGCGCATGCTGCTCATCTTACGCGCCACGGTGCTGCGGGCGAGATGACGTTCAGACAGATCACTGAGATATGTTGCCACATCGAGGTGATCGACGGCGTTGAAATTAGTGAAGCCACCGTTGGCCTGCAAGAAGCTGACGAAGTCTTCGATGTCTTCTTGATAGGCCTTCTTGGTCTCGGCGGAATAATGCCGCTCGACCAAGAGGTATTGTAGGAACTCCTTGACGACCTGCATGCGTTTTCCCTCCCGCAAATACCTTAACACATTTTCACAAACGACACCAAAAAAGCGCCTGTAACCAGGCACTTCTCACCGTTGCTTAATCTAGTGTCGGCTGAAATTCCGCCAGCGAATCCAGCGCGCGCGTCGCGATGGCCGTGTTACGCTCAAGTTTGTTTTTGATCCGCACCGGTAGCCCCGGCATGATGCCAAAGTTGGCGTTCATCGGCTGGAAATGCTGCGGACTGGCGCTGGTGATATATGTCGCCATCGCCCCGATCTGGGTGTCATGCGGGAAAACGACCGGTTCCTGGCCGCGTGCCAGACGGGCCGCGTTAATGCCAGCGACCAGGCCGCTGGCGGCTGATTCGACATAGCCCTCCACCCCGGTCATCTGCCCAGCAAAAAACAGATCCGACCGCAGCTTGCTTTGATAGGTCGCTGCCAACACTTTTGGCGAGTTCATGTAGGTGTTGCGGTGCATGACGCCATAACGGACGATCTCTGCGTGTTGCAGGCCTGGGATCATACGGAACACACGCTTTTGCTCGCCCCACTTCAGATGGGTCTGGAAGCCGACGATGTTGAACAGGCTGGCCGCCGCGTTGTCTTGGCGCAGCTGCACGACCGCATACGGATCTTTGCCGGTGCGCGGATCCGCCAACCCGACCGGCTTCAGTGGCCCGAAGAGCATGGTTTTGACGCCGCGCTTGGCCATCACTTCGATGGGCATACAGCCTTCGAACACTTCGAGCTTTTCAAAATCATGGCCTTCTGCGACTTCCGCGTGCACCAAGGCATCGTGAAACGCCATGAACTCATCGCGGGTCATCGGGCAGTTGAGGTAAGCGGCCTCGCCTTTGTCATAGCGCGACTTCTTGTAGACGATGTCGCGATCGATGCTTTCCGCATCGAGAATTGGCGCCGCCGCATCGAAAAAGTGCAGGCCTTCCGCACCGTTGAATTCGGCGATCTTATCCGCTAACCCAGGGGCTGTCAGCGGCCCGGTGGCAACGACGGTGATGCCTTCTGGAAAAGTCGTCAGCTCTTCGTTGATGACGTGCACGCGGGGATGCGATTGCAAGCGCTCGGTCACCAGCTGGCTGAACGGTTCCCGGTCGACCGCCAAAGCGCCGCCGGCCGGCACCGCCGTGGCATCTGCGCTGGCCATGATCACAGAATCCAGCTTGCGCATCTCCTCTTTCAGCAAGCCGACCGCGTTGCTGATCTGGTTGGCGCGCAGGGAATTCGTACACACGAGCTCAGCAAAATTGGCTGTGTGGTGCGCTGGGGTCGTGCTTGTCGGCCGCATTTCATATAGGTCAACATCAACACCGCGGTTGGCGATCTGCCACGCGGCTTCACTGCCGGCAAGGCCGGCGCCGATCACGTTTACTTTAGGCATAAAGAATTCCTCCATGTTGTCTATTATAGCGCTTTCTTTCTGATTCAAAAACACGGGGATCACTGGTAAGTGGTCCCTGTGTTGTGGAAATGGTGAAGTGTATTCATGAAGTTGCGAGACATAACGCGGGTGCGGCTAGCTAGGCTACCCGACCCGCTAAGTGCACTTTGCTCCGCTCTGGCATCCTCGAGCTTTTTTGGGCAACGCGGGTGCGGCTAGCTACGCTATCGTACTCGGGGCCAAGACCGCCCCAAGCACGATAGCTAGGCTACCCGACCCGCTAAGTGCGCCCAAAAAAGCTCTGGTTTACTTTTGTACCGCTTCGTTATAATCGCCGTTCGGGCAGAGGACTTGTTTGCCGCCGCGGGATTTCTTTTCGATCAGGTAGTGGCCGCACTTCGGGCAATCGCGGCCGACTGGTTTGTCCCAGGACACGAAGTCGCAGTCTGGGTAGCGGTCGCAGCCGTAGAAGATGCGGTTCTTCTTGGATTTGCGTTCGACGATCTGGCCTTTGTGGCACTGTGGACACAAGACGCCGATTTCCTTGACGATGGCCTTGGTGTTACGGCAATCCGGGAAGCGGGAGCAGGCGTAGAACTTACCGTAGCGGCCGAGCTTGATCACCATTGGGGCCCCGCAGATGTCACAGTTAAAGCCGGCTGGTTCGTCTTTGATCTGGATCTTCTCGATGCCTTCTTCGGCGTGCGCCAGTTCTTTTTCAAAAGGTTGATAGAACTGGTCGATAACCTTGACCCATGGCATCTGGCCTTCTTCGATGCTATCCAGCTCGTCTTCGACCGTCGCCGTGAACTTGATGTCAACGATGTCCGGGAAGAACTCCGTGATCAAGTCGTTGACGATCTCGCCAAGTTCGGTCGGTTCAAAGCGTCGGGCGTTGAGTTTCACGTAATAGCGTTTCTGGATGGTTTCGATGGTTGGCGCGTATGTCGATGGCCGACCAACGCCGTTTTCTTCCAAAGCCTTGACCAAGTTGGCTTCGGAATAGCGCGCAGGCGGCTGGGTGAAATGCTGGGCCGGGTCGGTTTTGACGAGGTTGACCTCATCGCCAACGGCAAGGTCTGGCAAAACGTTGTCCTTCTGGTCTTGATCCCGGCTGGAAACATACAGCGTGGTAAAGCCTGGGAACTTGGTTTGACTCCCGTTGGCGTGGAATGTCGTGCCGTTTTGGTCGATCGTCATGGCGACCGTATCCATCACCGCCGGCGTCATTTCGCTAGCGACAAAGCGGCTCCAGATCAGGCTGTAAAGCTTCATCTGGTCTTTATCCAACACGCTTTCCAAGCTTTTCGGCGTGCGCAAGGTGCTGGTCGGGCGGATCGCTTCATGGGCGTCTTGGGCGCCTTCTTGAAGCTTCCCTTGGCGGATCTTCACCGCGGCGTATTCTTCACCGTACTGTTCATGAATGAACTTGGACGTCTCGGTTTTGGCGATGTTTGACACACGCGTCGAGTCCGTCCGCATATAGGTGATCAAGCCGACCGTGCCGAGCTTGCCGCCTAAGTTGATGCCTTCATACAGCTGCTGGGCGAGCATCATGGTCTTGCGGGTCCGGAAATTCAGCTTGCGGTTGGCTTCTTGTTGCAGAGAACTGGTGGTAAACGGCGGCGCCGGATAGCGCTTGCGTTCTTTCTTGACCACTTTGGTGATGGCAAAAGGCGCCTTGCGATCGATGCCCTTGAGCACCTCTTGGACGGCGTCGTTGTTTTTCAGCGCCATCTTCTTGTTGTTCATGCCGTAGAAGCTGGCGCCAAATTTCTTGCTGGTGCCTTTTTTGAATTCAGCATCCAGTGTCCAATATTCTTCCGGAACAAAGGCGCGGATCGCGTTTTCCCGATCGATGATCAGCTTCAAGGCGACACTTTGCACCCGCCCGGCGGAAAGGCCTTTTTTGACCTTCTTCCACAACAGCGGCGAGATCGAATACCCCACGAGCCGATCGAGCACCCGCCGTGCCTGTTGGGCATCGACGAGGTTCATATCGATCGAGCGCGGCGTCTTGAAGGCGTTCTTGACGGCGTCTTTGGTGATTTCGTTGAACACCACCCGGTTCTTCCCCTTGGGGTCGAGATCCAGGATGTGGCTGACATGCCAGGCAATGGCTTCCCCTTCGCGATCCGGATCGGCTGCCAGGTAAATGTGTTCGGCCTTTTTGGCGTTCTTCTTGAGGTCTTTGATCACATCCCCCTTGCCGCGAATAGAGATGTACTTCGGCTGATAATCATGGTCGAAGTCGATCCCCATCTGACTCTTTGGCAAGTCTCGGATATGCCCAAGGCTGGCAACCACCTTGTAGTTGCGGCCGAGGTATTTTTCTATGGTTTTGGCTTTTGCTGGCGATTCCACGATGACCAAATTCTTGGCGGTCATGCTCGCCCTCCTTTCACTGAGCGGTTTGCTCGAAAACACAAGCTATCATATTCTATGGCGCAAACCTTTGTCAAATCGATTCCGTCCAAGTATCACCCACCAATTGCCCCAGCGCAACTTTTTTTAAGGATAAAAGCGGAGTTCTTCCATTATATTGTCACCAGATAGCACCGGTTTGGCGCCTGCTTGAAGCAGCTGATTCGTGCCCATGCCAAGCGGCGCGTCGATGCGGTTGGGAAGCGCAAACACCTCGCGATTCGCCTGCAACGCCAGGTTGGCGGTAATCAGACTGCCTGAGTGGCTGGCGGCTTCAGTCACCAACACCCCGTGCGCCAAGCCGGCGATGATGCGATTGCGGGCGACGAAGCGATACGGCTGCGGCCGCACGCCCAAGGGATATTCACTGAGCACTAACCCCGTGCGGGCGATCGTCTGTTGCAGCGTCAAGCTCGCCGCCGGATACGCCACGTCTAGGCCGCTGGCGATCACCGCCACCGTCGGCCAGCCGCGGCTTAGCGCAAACTCATGCGCGAAGGTATCCGCACCTGCCGCCAAGCCACTAACCACCGTCACCGGCGGCATGCTCGCGCCCAGACGCTTCAACGCCAGCTCGGTATATTTGCCTGCACGCCGGGCACCGACAATCGCCAGGCAGATCCGATTCAACACCGTCCAGTCACCGCGATAAAACAACACGTTGGGCGGCTGGAAGCTTTCTTCAAGCCGCGGTGGATAGGCCGCATCTAACCGCGTCATAAACCGCGTCTGCGCGTACTGTTCCCGCGCGAGTCGGCGCAACGTCTCATCGGCCAGCAACCCGCGCTGAGCAGGCGTTAACCACGCCAGATCTAAAGTCTCATCCCCGCGGTGTTCTTGCAGCTGGCGCCAGGCGTCGGCTTGCACCTCGAAGCCTTTGGTATAGTTAGCCAGATGCCAATAAAATAAAAAATCGCGTACTTGCATCACCACACACCTCCTGTGGTGATACATACGCGATTCATGCAAAGATTCAGATCAATTCATGGCGGCTTGACGCACTGGTGCAAAACTCATCCGGTGGATCGGGGTGACGCCATATTCAGCCAACCCTGCCAGATGTTTGGCCGTGCCGTAGCCCATGTTGTCTGCAAAGTCATACCCGGGATAGATCCGGTCATACATCACCATCAAGCGGTCTCTGACGACCTTAGCCACGATACTGGCAGCGGCGATACTGATGCTGTTGGCGTCGCCTTTGATCAGCTTGCGTTGCGGCGTGGCCGTCGGAACAGTCATGGCGTCGACCAGCAAGAAGTCTGCCGGCACCCGCAGGCTCGCTGCCGCCCGCCCCATGGCCAGCTCGGTGGCGTGGTAGATGTTTTCCCGATCGATTTCATTGTTGTCTGCCACGCCTAAGCTGACGGCAAGCGCCTGGCTGATGATCTGGGGAAAAAGTGCTTCCCGACGGTGGGCGCTCAGCTGCTTGGAGTCATTCACCGGCAACTGGCAGTCTTGCGGCAAGATCACCGCGCAAGTCACCACCGGCCCTGCCAGCGGACCGCGGCCGACTTCATCGATACCGGCGATGTGCGGGTAGCGCGCCCAGAGCTCGTGCTCAAAGCGGCTGCGGTATTCTAACGCCAAGGCCTCAGATTCCGCCGCGGCTTGTCTGCGCTCGTACTGTGCGAGTAGGCGCTGAGCACCCACGCGCGGATCTTGGGCCAACGCCGCCAACAAGTCAGCAGAAACCGGCGCCTCTGCCAACAATGCGCGGAGTTCACTCAGCGTCTTGGGCATCGCCATCATCTCCCGGCACTTCCAACGTGTAGCGCCCGAACTTGCCTTGACGGGCGTCGAAGATGATCCGTTCCGCCATCCGGTTGTAGTTCTCACCAAAACCGTTCTTCTGGCTGAGGTGCACCATCAGATCCGCGTCGTTCAGCGCCAGATCATCCGCATTGAGGCCATACGCCCGCCGGAACGCCTCGGTGTAATGCGTCCGGAAAAAGTTCAGGCCGTACATCCCCACGACGTCTTCTTGATAGACGGAATCCGCGATCGCACCGGTCAGCGCGAGCTTTTTGCCAATTGACTCGTCATCAAATTTTGGCCACAAGATCCCAGGCGTATCCAACAGCTGCAGTGTGTCGCCGGCTTTCAGCCACTGCTGGTTCTTGGTCACGCCGGGACGGTTGCCAGTCACCGCGATGTTTTTATGGATCAAGCGGTTCAAGATCGTCGACTTGCCGACGTTGGGGATGCCAATACACATCGCGCGGATCACCGGGTTCCTAATCCCGCGGGACTTCTGCTTGGCGATCTTGGCGGCCATCAGCTGTTTACCCATGGTCGGGATCTGGTTGAGCCGCTTAGCGTGCTGCGCGTCGATCGCCAGCGCTTCATAGCCTTGGCCTTGATAATAAGCCACCCACTGCTTGGTTTTCTCAGGATCTGCGAGGTCTTGTTTGTTCAACACCATGATGCGCGGCTTGGCCCCGACGATTTCGTTCATCATCGGGTTACGGCTGGCCTCCGGGGTGCGGGCATCGACGATTTCGAGAATGAAGTCGACCTGCTTGAGTTTTTCTTGGACTTGGTTACGCGCCTTGGCCATGTGGCCGGGGAACCATTGAATTTGTGCCATATTGTGTCACTCCTTTAGTACCAAGGGGTTGAGGCCCTTGGGTTGTCATTTTTTCGTAAACGTGGGCAAAACGTGGGCAACGTGGCGAAATTACCAAACGCTACCGTGCAACTTCACCCGATTTTTTCAATGAACCGCGTGATGGCTTCAACCGACTTGTCTTGATTTTCATCAAGGGTATGCGTGTAGCCATCCGTAGTTTCGGCCCGAACATGCCCAACTCGCTTCTGCACTTCCTTGAGCGAAATCGACGGGTCATCGCGAAGCACCGAAATGTGAATGTGGCGGAAGCCGTGAGGAATCGCGTTCTTCGTCCATTCAAAACCATACCATTCTTGGCAATGCTTCGTCAGCGACTTATTGATTCGCGTCAGAATCTCACGGAAGCTGTGCGAGGTGATCGGTGAGCCATACTCCGTCCTAAACAGCGACTTAGAAGCATGAAAGGCGTCCGCCGGAAAGTCAGCCATGTGTTCGTCGAATGCCTTGTTACGGGCAATGACGCGCTTTAACGCATCAATGGCAAACTCTGGCAGTTCTTCCACCCGTTCACCAGCTTCGGTCTTGGTGGTATCCTCGTAATACTCATCAACGCGCAGGTCATGATATTGCAAGGACTTGTCGATGGTCACCAGCAGGTTCTCGAAATCAATGTCAGCTTCCGTCAATGCGGCCGCTTCACCGATCCGACAGCCCGTCCCAATCATGAATAGCGCCAAATCGTAGTACGACTGATGCCGCCGCTTGCGCAGCTCTGCCAACAAGGCGTGAACCTCGTGCTCGTCAAGAAACTTGGCTTCTCGGCGCAGACGCTTCTCGCGCTTCTCTTTTGAACTCGCGGAGAGTTTGATCACACGCGTTGGTGAGAACGGAATCGCGTTGTGCAGAACGCCATAGTCGAAGATTTTGTTGAGCGAGCACTTGATATGCTGCATCGTCGAGTGGGTCGAGTGATACTTCTTCTTGTAGTCGTTCAACAGGTTTTGAATTAGCAATGGTGTAATCACTTCTAGTAAGACGTCATCTGCCATTAGCTCCGCTATGCGTTTCAGCACCATTTTCTCACGCGTGACGGTTGGCGGCTTGACCGTAGTCTGCCAAGTTTCCAACCATTTTGCTTTCAGCTCACCGAATGTCACCATCGCGGCGCCGTTGAAAGCACCTTGTTTCACCGCAATCTGCTCCTCAATCTTTGCCGCTAAGTCGCGTTCGGCCTGCTTGCGGGCACGCGCCGTGTTCGTGGAGAACTTGACGACTTCCCGTTTGGCTTTGCCAGTCAGTGGATCAACATAGCGATCCACTGCATAATACGTTGACTTACCGCTCTTGCGTTTTCTTTCTTCAAAATACATGTTTTATCCTTTCCGGGTAAGGAAAAGGGCAAAACTGAATCTCTATTAGCAGATTCTATTTTAACATCCAAACCCCTTATTTTCTGCGTAATTTTGAATAGCCATGTGTCTTCCAGTATAGAAAGTCGGCGAACACCTCAAAATTGATGAAGACGAGCTTGTGCGTTGGGTTCAAGACCCCGTCACGCCATCGCTTGTTGTCACGCATCTCACATAGCCAACGATTGAGCGTGTATTTGTTTAAGCCGTCGTATCGGCTTAAAATAGCTTCCTTGTTGCCCCATTCAGCGTCACTATCCGACACTGGACTGTATCTGATTTTCATTCATTACCTCACTTGTTGTGTCTAGCATCTGTGTGAGATAATCAGCACAGATAGGACCCATATCTTATCTGTGAAGGGTGACTACTTGCTTTGGTCGGCGTGGTCATCCTTTTTTGATTGCTCACTTTCAGGTGTCATTGCTTCAAACAAACCATTTTCAAGTTGATCTGCGCCAACTGTGTACTGCTCAATGATTTGTCGATGTTTGTTTGTCAAGATTGCCCCGCGGATCGATTGCATCGTTTTCTGGTTACCCCAGTACGCGTCAATCTCGTGGAGCACTCGCTCCATCGGTGCAACTTGCTTATCAATCCACGCCCGTGTTCGATTGAGATCGAGCGGTTCTGGGGCGGTGGTCAAGCGCAGTGGCTGGCGATCATGACCAACAAATCGTTGCCAATTCTTGTTGAGCGGCCAATCCAACCGCGGCTTACCTTTTTGAGCATCGACAAAACGCAGGTACCGTTTGATAATGCCAAATATCGTGCGTTCCTCATCGCGGTAACAAAGCAAATCATCAACAGCCTTTTCCGCCCGGGTGTTCTTCAAGCGAATTTCAAAGCGGTTATAGATGTTGGTGGTTAAGCCTTTCTTGTGCTGCTCGGCGCCTTTCTCGTAGAGGCAAAAGTAAAGTTCGCTTTTGGTTGAACCAATGTATAATGTCGTGCCAGTCTCATCATCAAATTCTTCATCGTCTTCATGATAGATGTGGCCGGATACCGTGCCTTGGTACTCACGCATGACGGTGATGCACTCGTTGGCCTGAATCTTTTGAATCAGGTTTGGAATATCCAGCATATTGACCATATCGTTGACGGCTAAGTCCAGTCGTTTCATCACGCCTTTCATGTCCAGACACTGGTCAAGAAAGTCATACCAAGTTTCGCCACGCCCTAGCAGAATACTTTCCATTTGGCGACAACCTTGCCCGCGTAGTTCTACCAGCGTCCCCAGCTCCTTGTGTCCCGGATCAGAGCCGTAAACTTTAATCTGGCCTAGTGAGCGGGTAAATTGATAACCGAACGCCGCACGATCTTCTGACAGAATGCAATCCGTTTGCAAGCGTAAGAGAGCATCGACGATTTTGTCTATATCCTGTGTTGGAAACCGAATCCGGACATAGTCAATCAGCAGTTGCAGTTCTGGCTCATCTGACCAATTATTGAGCGTCTTATCAATGTACATTTGTAGGCCGCTACTACACGCTTCGCCATTTTCGATGCGACTAAGGTGGCGTTGTGTGATACCAATCCGGTGACACAACTGTACCTGCGTCAGGTTCAATTCTTTACGGCGCCTCCGTACTGAATCACTCCAGTAACCCAAATTGTCTACCTCCTAATCTTGTTGCCACCGGACATCAGCTTGAATTGTCCAGTTGGCAATTTCTGTGCTGTATCAACGTTTCTACCGGGAAATCAGGTAGATAGGTGTCATTTACGACCCCCCTGTTAGTACATGGGGGTCTAGGCGGCCGGCTACGCCGACCGCCGCCGCTCACGCTTGCGGCTTTCGCGCTGCACGCCGCGCGTGGCGGCGCAGGTTCGAGCACCCTTACACCACTTGTGAAATCGACTCTTGCCCTGTGTAAACAGCATAACACCTGGATTATTCACCTCGGTATTTGGGACATGAAATCGCATCTGGCCGGTCTGAAAGCAACGTTTGGAGCGTTGCGAATACTGACTGAGCGGAGAAGTTGGTGATCGATGCACCACGAACAGACCGACCCAGTTTTCGGCTCGACGCACGACCTATTCAGTTATTCAGTTCAGGTCGCCAACTGATGGACTTCGTCCATGAGCCGACTAAACCAGTTCTTGTAAACATAGTTAGAAGCAAGATGAATCACCACACGACGGGCGTGCCAAGTAATCCTACCGGCGATGTGAAAGAGACTGAACCGTAGCGAGGAGATGGTTGAACGACGGTCTTCCGAGACAAAGAGCTGTTTAAAGAGCTGAACCAGGTTATAGGCAATACCGGTGATCAAGGCTCGTGCAGTGTTCCGTGCAAAAGTTGAGCTGTCTGTTTTGTCAAAGCCAAACCCGCATTTCAGCTCCTTAATTTGGTTCTCAGCATTGCCCCGCTGTCTATAGGTCTTGAACAAAGTCTCTGGAGCCTCGGAGGCCAGGCTGGTCACTACGA